>JALOQT010000257.1 GCA_025453375.1 Phycisphaerales bacterium
CGGCGAAGAACCACGACAGATACACGATGATGTCGTCGGCCGTCAGGGTCAGGTCGGGCGTGGTGCTCTGGTTGGGCCCGGCGACGTTGGCCCGCGTCGTGCAGCAGCCGGCGCGAAGATCCGGGCAGTGCTGGCCGTTGAGGAACGAAGCGGAGACGTACTGATCACTCAGCACGATGGCCAGTGGCGTGCCTGCTGGCTCGGTGCTCCGCAGGCGATCAGTCGCCGTCGGGTCATTCTTCAGCCACAGATCAAACCAGGCTCGCGTGTAGTGGTCGATCCGTGCGCGGGCCGTGGCCGACCCGGTGCTGCCCCACCAGAAGTGTGTGCTGCCCTCGAAGGTGACCTGAAACGCCGGCACGCCCGCTGCGCGCCAGTGCTCAAAGCCCACGACCTTGCTGGTCAGACCGTTGCTGCAAGATTCCGACGCCTGCCCCATCGCCGGCGCGCGGGGGATGGTCAACGTCGTCGGCTCGTTGTTGCACGACGGGCTGCCCATGTCGCCCGTTTCGCTCTTGGCTAGATTGTCCCACGCGACGAGGGCATCGATGCGAAGGTCTTCCTGCTGCGTCCGCACCAGCGCACGGGCCCCGAGCGACCACCCTGCGGCGCCGATGCGATCGACATTCGTCGATGACGCGTATGGACTGGAGGAACTGACGAGGTAGTCAACGCCGCTGCGTGCCGCGGTGTTGTAACTGGTCAGGCTGCCACCGCTGGACGGCTCGGTGATGATCAAGAGATCGTCCCCCCGCCGCGCTGCGGGATCGTCAGCAGCGTGGTGCGCACCCCCGCCGCGGGGCCAACGCTGGAGATGCAGTTCTGGGCGTGGGCCGTCTGGCCAATCACCGAGCCGGCCACAGCCGTCGCGGCCAGCGCGAGGGCGGCTCGATGCCCGGGGGCCGTTGAACGAACTGCAACTGGAGCGGATGCCATGCGATGGGGAGTGTAACGCAAGTCACGGTTTTCGCATTGCGTGGGCATTGTTGAAGGCCCGACACCCTAACGCCGCGCAAAGATTGGTGACTGTGAGGACCAAACTTGCCCCGGACATTGACAAATGTTTGGGATGTGGTATGCTTGGTTATCAGGTGTACGCCCGGCGCGTCCCTGATCGTCCGGTTCCGCCGCATGTGCCGCGGATGGACGTCCTCGCCGGTCCCCGGGTGCCTTGCCCGCTGCTCGTCTGGACGAATGTCCTGCGAGGCCAGCGATGTGAGCCACACCCGGAAGGTCAGAGAAAGGTGGTTGGTTATGGCGTTTTCACGTCCGTCGCCGTCGTCCAATGGGTCCGCTCCTGGTGCATCCTCCGCTTCGTCCGCCGCTGGTGGCGTGGCGGCTAAGGGCAAGCCGGTTGAAGTGAAGCCGGGCGACAAAATTCAAGACAAGTCAGAGGCCAAGGGCAGCAGCAGTGCGGCTGGCGGTGGTTCATCACCTGCTGGCGGGGTCGGGGGTGCGGCTGGGGCTGGCGGTGCGAAGAGCGGTGCCGCGCCCGCGCCGGCAGCGGTCCCTGTGTCCAAGGAAAAGCTGCAGGCGCTGAACATCGCCGTTGGCCAGATCGAGAAGACCTTCGGCAAGGGCTCGATCATGAAGCTCGACGAGAAGGCCTATCAGGCCATCCCGGGCATCAGCACCGGCGCGCTGTCGCTGGACCTGGCCCTGGGCGGCAAGGGCATCCCGCGCGGGCGCATTATCGAAATCTTTGGGCCGGAATCCAGCGGTAAGACGACCCTGGCCCTGACCGTCGCGGCCAACGCGCAGCGCGAAGGCGGCGTGGCGGCGTTCATCGATGCTGAGCACGCGCTGGACCCGACCTGGGCCCGGCGCCTGGGTGTGAATATCGACAACCTGCTCGTCAGCCAGCCGGACAGCGGCGAGCAGGCGCTGGAAATCTGTGAACTGCTCGTGCGGTCCAACGCGGTGGACCTGATCATCGTCGACTCGGTGGCGGCGCTGATCCCGAAGGCCGAAATCGAAGGCGAAATGGGCGACAGCGTCGTCGGCCTGCAGGCTCGGCTGATGAGCCAGGCGATGCGCAAGCTCACCGGCGTCATCGCCCGCACCAACTGCACGGTCATCTTCATCAACCAGATCCGCGAGAAGATCGGCGTGATGTATGGCAGCCCGGAGACGACCACCGGCGGCCGGGCGCTGAAGTTCTACTCCAGCGTCCGCATCGATATCCGTCGCACCGGCGCGATCAAGGAGGGCGAGGAGGTCGTGGGCAATCGCACGCGTGCCAAGATCGTCAAGAACAAGGTCGCCCCGCCCTTCCGCGAGTCGGAGTTTGACATCATGTTCAACGAGGGCATCTCGATCACGGGTGACCTGATCGACATGGCCGTCGAGTCGGGCGTGGTCGAGAAGTCCGGCGCGTGGTACAACTATGGCGACATGAAGCTCGGCCAGGGGCGCGAGAACTCCAAGCGGTTGCTGAAGGAGAACGCCGACATCTGCAAGGAGATCCGCAGCAAGACGCTGGCGATCCGCCTGGCCGAGGCGGCCAAGGCCAAGCACGCGCCGGTCTCGGGTGATGACGAGGGTGACGACGAGTAAGCCCGCAGTACGCCGGGCGGCCCGATGCAGCGAGGGCCAGACCGCTCCGAGCGTGTGATGCGTCCAGCATCGCCCAAGGCTAAGCGAATATCCGAAATTCTCTGCACCCCTTCGCTGGCGAAGGGGTGCTTTCGTTTCCGGGAGCCGGGGCGTCTCTACACTCCGCCATGGCTGATCTTGCCCCGATGGCGTCGACGCGTACTGGCTTCAACTTCATCGGCGGGCAGTGGATCGCGATCCCTGGTGAGGCGCTCACGTCGCACAACCCGGCGGAGCCGGCGCGGGTGGTCTATGCGTGTTCGCCAAGTGTTGATCATGTGTCGCAGGCGGTGGACGCCGCGCGCCGGGCGCTGCCGGCGTGGGCGGGTCTTTCGCGCGAGCGGCGATTCGCTGTGCTGCGTCGGTATGCCCAGATCACCAAGGCTCGTGCGCCGGAAATGGCCGGGCTGATCGCCGATGAGGTCGGCAAAGCCTCGTGGGAGAGCAAGGGCGAGGCAGCGATACTCGCCAGCAAGGTCGACATCACCCTCGACGCCGATCGGCACGGGGGGATGGCGCGCGTGACGGATTTCGCCTTTGACCTCAGCCCGACGCGTGTCGGCGCGTGTCGCTTCAAGCCGCACGGCGTGATGGCGGTGCTCGGGCCCTTCAACTTCCCGGCGCACCTGCCCAACGGGCACATTGTGCCGGCGCTGGCGATGGGCAACACGATCGTCTTCAAGCCGAGCGACAAGGCCCCGGCCGTCGGTGAGCTGCTCGTCCGCTGGCTGGATGAAGCGCTGCGCGAGGAACTCGGCAGCGAGGCGCCACGCTTCGCAGGCGTGATCAACCTCGTGCAGGGCAGGGCCGATGTCGCATCGGCGCTCGTGCGTCATGATGGCCTCGATGCGATTGCCTTCACCGGCTCGTGGCCCGTGGCGCGGCGGATCATGGAGGCCAACCTTGATCGCCCGGGGCGAATCCTCGCGCTCGAGCTTGGCGGCAGCAACCCGACGGTCGTGATGCCCGATGCAGATCTGCGTCTTGCGGCGATCGAGGTCGCCCGCAGCGCGTTCAACACGACGGGCCAGCGCTGCACCTGCACGCGTCGGTTGATTGTGCACGAAGCGATCGCGGGCAAGTTCACGACGCTGGTGGCAAAGATCGCCAGCAACCTCATCATCGGCTCGCCGCGCGACACGCACCCGGTCTTCACCGGCCCGATCAACAACGATGCGACGCGCCAGCAGG
>JALOQT010000258.1 GCA_025453375.1 Phycisphaerales bacterium
AACTGTACTTTGACTCGATTAGCGTGCTGATTTTCTTCCTGCTGGTCGGACGATACATCCAGCACAAGCAGCAGCGATGGGCGAGTGACAGTGTTGAACTGCTCTTCTGCCTTACGCCGTCGTCGGCGACACTCGTTGATGGTGATCAGGAGCGGACGGTGTCGGTTGAGAGCCTGTCGGCGGGGCAGACGGTGCTTGTGCGGTCAGGGGAGACTATTCCGGTTGATGGTGTCATCACGCGTGGGGCGAGCACAATCGATCGCTCGCTGCTGACCGGCGAGAGTGTGCCGGTGTCGGCGGGGATTGGTGATGCAGCACACGCCGGGACGATCAATACGGCTGCGCCGCTGCAGATTCGCGTGGATGCGACGGGCGAGAGCACGCGGATCGGGCGACTGATGCGACTGGTGGAGGAAGGGTCGCGCACGCGGAGCAGCATTGTGCGGCTGGCGGATCGGGCGGCGATCTGGTTCCTGGTCATCATCCTCGCCTTAGCGGCGTTGACGATCGCGGTGTGGTGGCCGATCAGCCCGAGCAAGGCGATTGAACATGCGGTGGCGCTGCTGGTGGTGACGTGCCCGTGCGGGCTGGGGCTGGCGACGCCGCTGGTGATGACGCTGGCGATGGGCCGTGCGGCACGGGCGGGGATGCTTATCAAGCACGCTGAAGCGATCGAGAAGCTCGCCGGTGCACGGGCGAAGGCGGGCAGTGCGACGCCACGCATCGCGCTGGATAAGACCGGCACGCTGACGCTGGGCAAGCCCAGTGTGTCGGAGGTGATCGCGGCCAGTGGTTGGCGGAGCGGCGATGTGCTGGCGATGGCCCAGACGATGCTGCAGCACTCATCGCACCATATCGCACGGGCGATTGTCGATGGCGGACGTGGTGGTTCGACCAGCGAGGTTCGCGGCACGGCGGAACGTTCGATTCGCGTGCGCGAAGTGCTCGGCCGCGGCGTGGAGGGCGAGATCGATGGGCAGGCGGTGCTCGTCGGCAGTGAGGCATTCCTGCGCGAGCGGCTTGGCGTGGGCGGCGGCAGTTGGGGTGTGGGGGGCGGGGCTGCGGTTGATGCGTGGCTGGAGCAGTCAGCCGCGCGGGTTGCGCAGGCGAGCGATTCGCTGCGCGTGTTTGTCGCTCGTGATGGTCAGGTGATCGGTGCGATCCTGCTGCGCGATGCGATCCGGCCCGATGCGGCTGAGGCGATCGGGCGTCTGCGGGATCTTGGCATCACGCCGATGGTGCTCAGTGGCGATGCGCCGGCGGTGGTGCATGCCGTCGCGTCGACGTTGCAGATTGATCCGGCGGGTGTGCATGCTTCGCTGAGTCCGGAGCAGAAACTGGCGACGGTGCAGAGCCTGGCGTCGCGCGGGCCGGTGATCATGGTGGGTGATGGCGTCAACGATGCGCCGGCGTTGGCGGGGGCGACGGTCGGCGTCGCGGTGCGTGGCGGCGCCGAGGCGAGCCTGGCGGCGGCGGATGTCTACTTGCGGGCCGAGGGCGTGACGCCGCTGGTGGAACTGATCGAGGGCAGCCGTCGGGCGATGCGGGCGATTCGCTGGACGTTTGCGACGAGTATTGCGTACAACATCATCGCGGCGGCGTTGTGCGTCGTCGGGCTGATCAATCCGCTGCTGGCGGCGATCATCATGCCGGCGAGCAGTTTCACGGTGCTGGCGATTGCCGTGCTGCATCCGACGTTTCGGCGACGCACGGCTGCGGCGGCATTGGGCGGCGGCGACGTGACGGGGCATGATCGCCAGACGCCCGCACGCACGTTTGAGCCTGCTGTGGAGCGCGTCGCGTTGAGTGCTGGAGGCCGATCATGAGTGTGCTGTACCTCGTCCTGCCGCTGGCGATTGTCATCGCGGGGATTTTCGTGTGGTTGTTTATCTGGAGCGTCAAGTCCGGCCAGATGGACGATCTGGACTCGCCGGCGCGGCGGATCGTGCTGGATGATGACTATTCGTCGAGCCGCTCGGCGCGGCGGGAGCGGGCGGGAGCGCAGGTCGTTGAAAGTGGGGGGCATCATTCGGCCAGTGAGACACATTCGGGCGTGCACAACACCGCGATCTCCACGCCCGGAACCGCCGTGCGGCTCGGCGCGGGGGCTGCAGTCCACGGGCATGGCGACACGGCCAAGCGCGCGACCGGCGGCGAAGATGGCACCAGCCAGACTGAAAGCCATGGTGGTGGCAGCAGTTGGGGACCAAGCGACGGCGATGCAGGTGGTGGCGGATCAGGTGGCGGCGGAGATTGACCAGTTCGTCCTTGCCATCGTCTCGCCGATCACTTCGTCCGCACGCTCATGAACTGGGCCAAGTCGGCCAGTGGCTGTGCGGATGGGCCCAGCGGCTTGATGGCATCGAGGCCGAGTGCCAGGAGGCGTGAGACTTCGGCGCGAGACTGCTCGACGCCGATCAGGCCGGGATAGGTCAGTTTGCCCTTCGCGGCGTCCTTGCCCGTGGCCTTGCCGGCGTGGCTGGCGTCCTGCGTCACGTCGATCAGATCATCGACGACCTGGAACATCAGGCCCATCGCGTCGGCGTAGATGCTGAGGGCTTCGAGCGTCCGCTCGCTGGCTTGGCCGCAGATCGCGCCCATGCGGCAGGCGGCGCGGAGCAGGGCGCCGGTCTTGTTGCGGTGAATCAGCGCGAGTTTGTCGCGATCAGTGATGTTGCCGGGCAGGCCGCCGAGCGTGTCGTAGACCTGGCCGGTGATCATCGCCTGCGTGCCGATGACCAGTTCGCCGCAGAGGCGTGCGGCGATTGCCGGGGTGGCGACGCGCTGCACGAGCACGCCGAAGGCCATCGTCAGCATGCCGTCGCCGGCGAGAATCGCCATCGCCTCGCTGGTGGCCTTGTGCAAGGTCGGTCGGCCGCGGCGAAAGTCGTCATCATCCATCGCCGGCAGGTCATCATGCACGAGGCTGAAGGCGTGCACGAGTTCGACGGCGGCGCCAGCGGGCAGACTGGTGCGACCATCAGCACCGGCGGCCACGCACGCGTGCCACGCCAGGATGGGCCGCAGCCGCTTGCCCCCGCCCAGGAGTGAATACGCCACGGCCTCACGCAGATTTGTCGGCACATCCAGCGAAGCGACGACCTCGGCGAGATACTGATCGATGACCGGAAGTGATGAGGAAGTGTCCGCGCCCGGTTTCATGCCGACGGATGGCGAACTCGCCGACGTCGCCGCGCGCGAGGTGGTTG
>JALOQT010000259.1 GCA_025453375.1 Phycisphaerales bacterium
CGGGGCGTCGTGCGGACTTTTACGATGACCCGCGGGTGTATGACGCGCTGCACGCGCCGGGGACGGTGGGAGAGGCGAAGGTGGTGGTGAAACTGGGGCGGGCGCTGACGGGGATTCGGCGCGGGCCGCTGCGCGTGCTAGAGCCGGCGTGCGGGACGGGGCGGCACTTGATCGCGCTGGCGCGGATGGGGCATCGCGGGCTGGGGGTGGACTTGTCGGCAAGCATGGTGCGGTTTGCCCGGGCTGAGGCGAAGCGGGCGGGTGTGAGCGCGCATGCGACGTTTATGTGCGCGGATATGTCCCGGCTGAAGCTTGAAGCGGGGAGCGTGGATGTTGCGTTTTGCCTGATCAATTCGATTCGGCACTTGCTCAGTGAGGCGGCGATGGTGCGGCATCTGCGGTGCGTGCGGCGGGGGCTGCGCGCAGGCGGGGTGTATCTGGGGGGGATTGAGACGATCGTGGAGGAGGCTGCGGGGCTGTTTGCCAGTGAGGATGTGTGGACGGGCAGCAAGCACGGCGTGCGGGTCAAGCAGGTGGTGCAGTACATCCCGCCGACGGAGCCGCTGGGGGGCGAGGCGGCGCGGCGGGAGATGGTCATCAGCACGATGGTGGTGCGCGGGAGCGGCGAGGGTCAACGCGGGCGCGAGCGGCAGGTGGACAGTTCGTATGCGCTGCGGACCTATACACAGGAGCAGTGGCGCAGTGTGATCGCCAAGGCGGGGATGCAGGAGATCGGGGTGTTCAACGCGTCGGGCGTGGCGCGGCCGGGGATGACGGTGGGGTACTACATCCGGGCGCTGCGGGCGAGGTGAGGGTGAGGTGGGGTGGCGGGGGGTGCTGGGACGCTGGCTTTGGACGCTCGGACCATCTGAGCAGTTTGGACGTGGCCAACACGGGGCTTCGAAGATTGGGAAGTCTGCGGCAGTTCGGCCCCTCTCGGAGAGAGGGGGTACCCATCAATCGAAGACTGCAAGTCGCGGCTAGAATCGGACGATGAGGTTGGTTCGTGCGGGGGTGTGTTGGTGTCGGGGCGATAGCTCAATTGGTAGAGCACTAGCTTTGCAAGCTAGGGGTTGAGAGTTCGAGTCTCTTTCGCTCCATTTTGGCGCTCCACTTTGGCCCTCCGCTTTGGGATGGGGAGGGCATCTGGCCGCTGGCATCCGGCAGTCGAGGAGGGGTTGCGGCGGTGGGGTGGGCTTCGGCAGTTCGCCCGGCCCGGAGGTCCGGGGTACCCGGGAGGCAGTTACGAAATCGTCAGGCTTGGTGTGCGGCTTGGGGCTTTGAAGCCGGCGAGGGCGACTTGGCCTTCGATGTTTCGGCAGACGGCGTCAAGTGCGCGGGCCAGGGGGGTGTTGCCCTGGAAGTTGGCGGAGGGGTTGCCTTCGTCGCTGTTGGCGCGGAGGGCCATGGTGATGGGGATGGCACCGAGGAAGGGCACGCCTGTGCGCTGGGCCATGAGTTGCGCGCCGCCGCGGCCGAAGAGGTCGTACTCCTTGCCGTCGTCGCCGATGAAGGTGGACATGTTTTCGACGACGCCCAGGACTTCGATGTTGAGCTGCTGGAACATGCGCAGGGCGCGGATGGCGTCATCTTGTGCGACCTTTTGGGGCGTGCAGACGACGACGGCGCCGGTGAGGCGCAGGAGCTGGGCCATGGTCAGGGCGACGTCACCGGTGCCTGGGGGCAGGTCGATGATGAGATAGTCGAGCTGGCCCCATTCGGTCTGTTCGACGAGCTGTTTGAAGGCGCCGTGGGCCATGGGGCCGCGCCAGATGAGGGGCTTTTCGGAATCGACGAGTTTGCCGATGGTCATGGTTTTGATGCCGTGAACCATGAAGGGCTGGAGCATGTTGCCATGGAGGTTGGCCTGGAGGGAGTCGAGGCCGAGCATGGTGGGGGCGGAGGGGCCGTAGATGTCGCCATCCATGAGGCCGACGGCGTGGCCGCGGAGGGCGAGACCGACGGCGAGGTTGATCGCGACGGTGGACTTGCCGACGCCGCCCTTGCCGGCGCCGACGGCGATGACATGCTTGACGCCCGGGAGTGATGGGGCCTGCTGCTGCGGGGCCTTGGAGGCCTGGGGCTGGGAAGGCTTGCCGGCCTGGGGGAGGGTGACTGAAGGGGCGGCGGGGCCAGAGGTGCTGGCGGGGGTGGCGCTGCCGGCGATGTCGATGGACAGTTGCAGGATCGTGGTGTTGCGGGCCTTGGCCTGGGCGCGGATGGCGGCTTCGACGGTGCGGATGACGGCCTGCTGCTGCTGGGGCGGAAGGTTGGCGGCGGGGCCGGCGAGGGTGACGCTGATGTAGCCATCGCAGGCGCTGGTGCGCGAGACCATGCCGGAGGCGACGAGATCGGCGTCGGCGCCTGGAAGTTCGATCGTCGAGAGGACATCGAGCACGTCTTGCTTGGTCATGGTGGAGTTTAGGGACGTGGGGGCGAGGTGTTGGACGCGGAATGGGGTTGATTTGCGGACGAGCGGGTGGGTTATTCGCCTGCGCAATCGTCAGGATGGGCGGCGAAAGCGCGGACAGATCTCCGCATGGCCTCCACGAGTGGGGGGGAGGCGGTGGATTCCCGATGATCTCTACGTGAGCACGAGTGTTGACAAGCGCGGGCGTGTGAAGTGGGACTCGATCCCGGCGCAGGATGATGTCATCCTGCGGCCGGTGCCGAGCGATGGGCTGGGGCTTTTGAACTGGCGGGCGGTGGTGATTTTGTCAGCGCTGATCATCTGGTTTTTGGCGGCGATGGTGACGCCGATTCCGCGGTTGACTGATGCGGGTGATGAGGCGGCGGCGCGGGTGCTGGGGTTCATCTCCGGGACGCTGGCGTGGCTGCTGGTGGGGTCGGTGATTCACCTGCTGGTGCGAAAGTTCAGCCCGCATGCGGGGCTGTCGGTCGTCGCGCTGGGGACGTGCATGGCGGCGGGGAGCAACCTGGCCAGCGCTGGGGCGCACTATGCGCCGATGGCGTATCGCGAGAAGTTGACTGACGCGGTGGCGGCGGCAGATATTGCGATTCGCAATGGGCCGCAGACGCTGGTGCGTTCGATCATCGATCGCGATGGCGTGGCGGAGGAGTTCAGGGCTTCGCCGGTGCGGCCGGTGGGGCCGGAGACGGGGCTGGCGGAGGTTCCGACGGAGCCGTGAGCGGGGTGGCGGTGGGGGTGGGGGGGGCGGTGGGGGAGGTGGGGGCGA
>JALOQT010000260.1 GCA_025453375.1 Phycisphaerales bacterium
TCTCCCCCGAGAGTTTCGACGCCCAGTACTACCACGGCCTCATGCTCCACCTGCTCGATCGCGTCACCGATGCGATCGGGGCCTACCTCCGCGGCTTGGCCATCCGCCCCGATGACTTCCAGGCCAACTTGAACATCTCCGCCGCCTACTACCAGTTGGGAGAAAACGCCCAGGCCCTGGCCTTCGGCGAGCGCGCCGTGCGCATCAACCCGCGCTCCGGCCCCGCCCACGTCAACCTCGCGGCGATCTTCAACGACCTCGGCCGCTACAACGACGCCGTCGTCAGCTATCAGCAGGCCAGCGAGTACATGGAACTCTCGCCCCGCTTGCTGCTGGGCTATGCCGAGGCCCTCAAGAGCCTCGACCGGTTTGACGAAATGCGCAGCACGCTGGAGCAGGCCGTCCGCACCAGCCCCAGTGCCGCCGCCCACGAGCGCCTCGGCTACGCGCTGTTCAAGCTCGAGCAATACGACCAGGCCCTGGCCAGCTTCCAGAACGCCCTGAAGATGGACCCCAACTATTTCCCCGCCCTCAACGGCATCGGCGTCTGCGAACTCAACCGCTGGCACTGGAGCGACAAGCGCGACAGCGGCGCCCGCGAGCGCGGCATGGCCGCCCTTCGCCGCAGCCTCGGCCTCAACCGCAACCAGGCCGCGATCGAGGAACTCCTCGGCCGCTATCGCTGAATCGCCAGCCATCGCCCGATCTGAATCCCAACTCCGGTCTAAACTAGACCCCTCCTTCCGGACGCCCCTCGCCCACGCGATGGTCCGTTTCTCCGGAGGCGAGCGTTAGCCCGGCATCTGGTTCGATCATCTGTCCTCTTCAAGCCCGTCTTGAGCTCAATCGAAAGCCCGTTCCTGGGAACCTTCAAGGAGTCGTGCATGCGCAGTGGCTTTGCGTCCGTCATCTCTGCCGCCCTGGCCCTCTCCACCCTCGCCACCGCCAGCTTCGCCCAGTTGCAGGCCGGCCGCGGCGAGCAGGTCAAGCGCAACATCGCCCGTTGGTACGCGCCCTACTTCACCGAGGCCGACCGCGTCCCCAGCTACGCCACGATGAAGATCCTTGAGCCCACCGCCCAGCAGGCCCCGGGCACGATCACGCCGAAGTTCGAGAAACTCGCCAACGGCCACCACCGCCTGTTCATCGACATCGCCCCCGGCACCAGCCTCTACGGCACCGGCGAAGTCGGCGGCCCGCTGCTCCGCAACGGCCGCACCGTCGTGCTCTGGAACACCGACGCTTTCGGCTATAAGCCCGACAGCCCCAGCCTCTATCAGAGCCACCCGTGGGTGCTGGCCGTCCGGCCCGATGGCAGCGCCTTCGGCGTACTGGCTGATACGACCTGGCGCACGACGATCAATCTGGAAAAGGGCATCGAGTTCGTCGCCGAGGGCAAGCCCTTTCCGGTCTTCATCATCGAGCGCAGCAGCCCGCAGGAAGTGATCAAGGGCCTGACGGAACTGATCGACCCGATGCCGCTGCCGCCGAAGTGGGCGATCGGCTATCACCAGTGCCGCTATTCGTACAACCCCGAGAGCCGCGTGCGCGAAGTGGCGCGTGAGTTCCGCGAGCGCCGCATCCCCGCGACGGTCATCTGGTTCGATATCGATTACATGGCCGGCTTCCGCGCCTGGACGTTTGACCCCACGCAGTTCCCCAATCCCAGGCAGCTCAACGAAGACCTCGGCAAGGACGGCTGGAAGCGCATTTGGATGATCAACCCCGGTCAGAAGTTTGACCCACGCCTCAGCGAGAGCGAGAAGGCCGACGCCGCGAAGATCAGCCCGGAGAACCTCAAGGCCTGGGAGGCCCAGGCCGCCGCCGCCCAGCGCGTGCGCGACACGGGCGACAAAATCGACGCGTGGGTCAAGACCGCCTCGGGCGAGACCTATCAGGGCGCCGTCTGGCCGGGCATGTGCGTCTTCCCGGACTACACCCGCCCCGATGTCCGCCAGTGGTGGGCCGGGCTGTACAAGGACTTCATGGCCCAGGGGATTGACGGCGTCTGGAACGACATGAACGAGCCGGCGATCTTCAACGTCGCCAGCAAGACCATGCCCGAGGACAACAAGCACGCCGGCGGCGATGAGCCCTTCGGCAAAGTCGAGCCGGGTGACCACGCACGCTTCCACAACGTCTACGGCATGCTGATGGCCAAGGGCACCTACGCCGGCATCGCCGCGACCAACCCCGAGAAGCGCCCCTTCGTGCTGACGCGCGCCGGCTACATCGGCAGCCACCGCTACGCCGCGACCTGGACCGGCGACAACAGCGCCGACTGGAACGATCTGGAGCAGTCCATCCCGATGGTGCTGAACCTGGGCATCAGCGGCCAGCCCTTCAGCGGGCCGGATATCGGCGGGTTCAACGGCAACGGCCCGCGCGACCCCGAAGAGCGCGCCCTGCACTTCTCCCGCTGGATGGGCATCGGTGCGCTGCTGCCCTTCAGCCGCGGGCACACCGCCAAGGGCAACATTGATAAGGAGCCCTGGAGCTTCGGCCCGGAGACCGAAACGGTCAGCCGCCTGAGCCTGGAGCGCCGCTATCGCCTGCTGCCGTTCTTCTACACGCTATTTCGCGAGGCGAGCATCACGAACATGCCGGTCAACCGCCCGGTGTTCTTCGCCGACCCGAAGGACCCGGCCCTTCGCAGCGAGGATGACGCGTTCCTGATTGGTGATGACATCCTGGTGGTGCCGCAACTGATGCCCGACAACTCACGCCGGCCCGTCGAGCCCAAGGGCATCTGGCGGACGTTCGAACTCGTCGGGCAGCCCAACGAGCGCATCACCGCCAACTGGACGGCCCATCGCGACATGCCGACGCTGAAGCTGCGCGGCGGGGCGATCGTGCCCGTCGGCCCGATCCAGCAATACACCGACGAGAAGCCCCTCAGCCCGCTGACGCTGCTGATCAGCCTCGATGCCAGCAACAGCGCCAAGGGCGAGCTCTATGAGGACGCCGGCGATGGTTTCGGCTTCAAGAACGGCGAGTTCCTGCTGACGCGCTACGTCGCGACGATGCAGGGTGACGAGCTGGTCGTCGATGTCGCCGGCACCGACGGCAAGATGGCCCGCCCGAGCCGCCCGGTCAACGTCACGATCATCACCGATCGCGGCGTGATTACCGCGACGGGCACCGACGGCCAGCCGGTTCGTGTGAAGATGCCGAAGTAAGGCTTACAGATGTCCTCT
>JALOQT010000261.1 GCA_025453375.1 Phycisphaerales bacterium
ACGCTGTTTCGGATGGTGGGTGAGGGAGGTGGCGAGGATTCAGGTGGGGATGAGGGCGAGCAGACGCGCGCCGGGACGGTGGCGGACCTGGGCGTCACGGGGCTGGGGCTGGCGAGCGTGGCGGTGCTGCGCGATCGGGGGGACATTTCGGCGCAGGGGGGCGATGCGCTGCTGGCGGAGGTGCGGACAATGGCCGCGGAGCATCAGACGCCGGCGCTGATCGAGGCGTGCGCGCGGCAACGGGGGATGATCCGCGTGCGCGATTCGGCGGCGATGGAGGCGTGGGTCCGCGGGGCGATCGAGGCGCAGCCGGGGGCGGCGGCGGATGTCCGCGCGGGCAAGGACGCGGCAATCGGCCGACTGGTGGGCGCGGCGATGAAACTCTCGGGCGGCGCGGGGGACGCGGCGGAGCTGCGGGCGATGCTGATCAAGTCGCTGCGCGGGTGAGGACGGAAAGTCCGTTCACTACAGGGGCGCAGGGGCAAGATGGGGTTGGGAAGGTTCGCGCGGCAGATTCGGAGATCAGCGGCAGTTCGCCCGGCCCGGAGGTCCCGGGGGTACCCAGCGGGTAGGTCATGGGCCGTCGGCGGGGCCGTCGTTGGTGGGGGTGGGTTTGGTGCCGGCGACGCGGCTGGCGGGCAGGAGCCACAGCAGCAGCAGGCCCAGTTCGTACAGGGCGTACATCGGCACGGCCAGCAGCAGCATGCTGGCGGGGTCGGGCGAGGGAGTGAGGATGGCGGCGGCGACGGAGCAGGCGCCGGCGACGTGGCGCCAGTACTTTCGCAGCCCTTTGCCCGTGACGATGCCGGCCCAGCCCAGCAGCAGCACGACCACGGGCGTCTGGAAGGCGACGACGCAGCCGATGGCGAAGGTGATGAACGTCTCGAGGGTTTCGCCGACGCGGAACTGCTGGAGGAGGGCTCCGCTCTTGGACAGGGGTGTGCCGGCGGTGATGGTGTTGCCCTGCTCGTCCTTGCCGAGGCTGATGCGGAGTTCCATCGAGTCTCGATTGACCCACTGGGCGCCGACGGCGGGGTCGGGCGGGTCGGCGGTGAGGACGGGGATGGTCGGGAGGGTGACGCCCGGGGCGAGGGGTGCGGTGGCGGCGGTGGACTTGAAGGTCTGGGCGTTGAAGCCGACGAGGAAGCCGAGCATCGTGGGCATGACCACGAAATACATGAAGGCCAGGGCTGAGAAGGAGAGGATGGTGCTCAGGGGGGCGAGGAGGTAGAAGAATCGGCGCTCGCGCGTGTAGAGGCCGGGGGCGACGAACTTCCAGAGGTGATAGATGACCCAGGGCCCGCCGACGACGATCGTCGCGATGAAGGCGATCTTGACGCTGTTGTAGAAGACCTCAAAGACGCTGGTGGTCTGCATCGCGCCGGGCTCGCCGGCATCGTGCAGGGCGGCGCGGACGGGCGTGAGGACGACATCGAGCATGTCGCGGCCGAAGTAGACCGCGACGAGGAAGATCGGCAGGAGGCCCAGGACGGCCCAGAGCGCGCGTTTGCGCAGCTCTTCGAGGTGCTCGCCCAGGCCCATGACGGCCTCGGCGCGCTCGTTACGACGGTTGATGACCGGCCCGATCACGGCTGCGGGCTCCCGCCGGTGTTGATGGCGCCGGGGCCGAAGGCGCTGCGGCCGTCATTGGAAGCCAACCCGCCGGGCTGGCCGAGGATGACGTTGGCGACGATGGCGGCACGCCACTGGGCGGCGGTCTTGGGCAGGGGGAAGGTCTGCGGGGTGCGCTGGGCGGCGGCTTTGCGATCCTGCGCGGCTTGCTGGCGGGCACCGGCGGCGATGGCGGCATCGGCGCGGGCCTGACGCGCGCGGACGGACTCTTCGTAATCCTCACGATCAGACGCGAGGGTGCGCTGGCGCGGGCGGGGCTGCTCGGCGCGGGGGAAGGCGGGGGCCGGTGCGGGCGCGGGGAAGGTCTGGCGTGGGGCCTCGGCGGGCTCCTCGGCGGAGCGGGCGATGACGACGACGGGGCCGCCGGGCCAGAGCTCGCGCGTGGTGACGGGGCCTTGGGGCTGAGGTTGGGGCTGGTTTTGAGGCTGGGCTTGGGCTTGGGGCTGGGGGGAGCCGCCGGTGCGTTCGCTGCGGCGCTGCTCGCGCAGGCGGCGGAGTTCGTCGCGCCGGCGTTGCATCTCGGCTTGCTGGCGCTGAACTTCGATCGCGGCGGCTTGCTCGCGGCCGCGGGCTTCGGCTTCGACTTCGCGGAGCATCGCGGCGGTGCGGGCGGCTTCCTCAGCCGCGGGGTCGCGGCCGGTGCGGAGGATTTCGTCGCGGCGGCGGGCCTCGGCGTCGCGCAGGGCTTTGAGTTGCTGCTGCTCGCGCAGTTTGCGGAACACCCAGCTCAGCACGGAACTGAGAAAGATGATCGCGATGACGATCAGGTGACCGTATTGAGACCAGCCCTGGCCCATATGCGAGGATGGTAGGTGCGTGCGAGGCGGGGGCCGGGGAGAAAGGCCTCAGGCGGTGGTGGGCTTGGAATCCTGCGCGGGTGAGGCGGGCGCGGTGGTCGTGGACGGGGGGGTTGTGGACACGGCTTTGGCCTTGGCGTCGGCCTCGGCGAGGCGCTTGGCCTGGTCCTCGAACTGTTTGCGCCGGGCCTGCTTGATGGCGGTGACAGCGATGAAGCAGCCGGCGACGAGCACCAGGGCGTAGGTCACGCGGGCGCGTTCGAAAGTCATCAGGATGCCCAGGATGGCAAAGCCCATGCCGATGGCGTAGAGGATCAGTGCCGCGCCCTTGACGCCGGCGGCGCGCTTGAGCATGTGGTGCAGGTGGTCGCTGTCACCTTCGGACATCTTCTTGCCGGCGAGTTTTCGGCGGATGATCGCCAGGGCGGTATCGATGATCGGAATGGCGTAGATGACCAGGCCGGCGAGGACGAGATTCGTGCGGCCCGTGTCGCCGAGGGTCAGGATGATGACGATCGTCATGTAGCCCAGCAGGAGGGAGCCTGTGTCGCCCAGGAAGATCGTCGCGGGGTTGAAGTTGTGCGGCAGGAAGCCCAGACACGCGCCGATCATCGCCAGGCAGAGGACCACGCGGGCGTGGTCGAGCGGGCCATCACCCTCGGCGGCGAGGCCCAGGGCGATGACCAGCAGGCCGATGCCGGCGATGGCGGTGACGCCGGAGAGCAGGCCATCGAGGCCATCGACAAGGTTGCTGGCGTTGCACGC
>JALOQT010000262.1 GCA_025453375.1 Phycisphaerales bacterium
TGCTCCACTGGATCGGCGCGCTCACCACCTGGGCACCGGCTATCAGCGTCTGCACCAACCTCTCGCCCAATCACCTCGACTGGCACGGCACGCTCGATCACTACGCCAGCAGCAAGCAGCGCCTCCTCACCCATCAGCACCCGCACGATGACGCCATCCTCGGCCCCACCCTCGCGCACTGGGCAAGCCTGACCAGTGCACGGGCCAGCATCGTCCAGGGCCCGCTCCAGCACGCGCTGGCGATCCCCGGTGCGCACAATCGCCTCAATGCCGCCGTGGCGCATCGCGCCTGCGCCGCGGTGCTCACGCGCCTCGGCATGCCGGTCGATTCCGACGCCATCACCGCCGCGCTGGCCGCCTTCCCGGGGCTCGAGCATCGCCTGGCCCTCTGTCACACTTCGCGCGATGGCCGCAAGTTCTACAACGACAGCAAGTGCACCACCGTGGCCGCCTGCCAGCAGGCGATCGCCTCGCTCGCGGAGGACGCCGCCGGTCGCACAGATCACCTGCACCTGATCGTCGGCGGCGACGCCAAGGGCCAGGACATCACCCCCATCGCCCGCCTCGCCCCGACCCTCGCGGGGATGTACGCCATCGGCCGCGATGGTGCGCTCTTCGCCTCGCGCCAGCCCACGGTGCAGACGTGCGACACGCTCGACAACGCCGTGCGCACCGCCGTCGCCCGCATGAAGCCGGGCCACGTGCTGCTGCTCAGCCCGGCCTGCGCCAGTTGGGATCAGTTTCCAAACTACGAGTATCGAGGCCGCCAGTTCACGCAGGCCTGCCAGACCGCCGCACCCTGACGTGCGCGCGATCGCCGCACGTTCATGGCGTCGCGCCGTCCGGCGTCACTGTCCATGACGGCATGATCGCCCCGCCGGCCGGCTTCATCGGCTGCACCTCGGTGCCCGCAGGCAGGATCGGCACTTGATTGTCCGGCTTGGCCGGCTCCGGCGCCACCGGCGCGGCTGGCGGATTCAGTGGGGCCAGTGGGGGCAGTGGGGGGGGTTGTGCGGGCGGCGAAGGGGGCGTGGTCGACGGCCCCGTCGGCTCGATGCCCAGCCGTGCTTCCAGCAGCCGAATCACCGCGGGCGGGCCCTGGCTGGCCCGCAACACCGAAAGGTGCCGCGACACACTGCGCCGGTGCGCCGCGATCTCATCAGCCGGTGACAGATCCAGCCGCACCAGCCCGTGCAGCGCGTCATACGTCTGGCGTGTCAGATCGGTCGGGGCCAGCCGCGCCGCGGTCTTCTCCGCCCGCTGCAGCGTCACCCACGCCACGGCCGGTCGCTGCAGTTCGATCTGCGCCGTCGCCAGCACGCACCTCGCCACCAGCGCGCTGACGCTGTCACTCTGCCCGCGCTGCTCAAGCCGCGCGATGAGTTTGCCCATCACTTCCACCCGCTGCTCGGCCCCGAGCGTCGGCTGGTTCGCTTCCAGGTCTTCAGTCTGCTGGCCCAGCCACGTCAAGATGCGCTCCTGGCGCAGCAGCAGCGCATCACCCGTCAGGCCGTTCTCGCCGGGCGGCTCAGCAGCCGCCATCGCCTGCAGCAGCGCGCCGAGCTGCTCGCGCTGCATCCGACGGTTCGCCTCGATCTTGGCCCATGCCTGATCGATGACCATCATGTTGCTCGTCGACTCCAGCGCCCGCTGCTGCGCCTTCATCGCTTCCCACCCGGCAAACACCGCCGCGATGCCGATCGCCAGCGCGCCGATCCCCACCGCCAGCGCCGGGTTGCGAATCGTCCAGAGCGTCGCCAGCCGGATCGGCCCGGGCCGTTGCCACTCGATCGGCCGATTCGTCCGCCACGCCGCCAGGTCGCGCGCCAGTTCCTGCGCCGTCGCGTATCGATCTCGCCGGTCCGGCGCCATCGCCTTGCGGCCGATCGCCGCCAGTGCCGACGGGCACCCCGAGAAGCTCGGTGCTCGCCCAGCCGCGTGCGCCGCTTCGATTGATGCCTTGTCCGATCCGTGCGGCGGCTGGCCCGTCAGCAGCAGATGCAGCAGCCCGCCGAGCGCATACACATCTGCCTGCGGCGTCAGCGACCCGCGCTCGGCCCGATACTGCTCCGGCGCCATGAACGCCAGGTTCCCCCGCGCCTCGGCCTCCGGCGCGTCATCCTCGTGCACCGCCAGATCAAAGTCGATCAGCTTCGCACGCCCAGCCGACGTCAGCAGCACGTTCTGCGGCTTGAGATCGCAATGCACCACACCGGCCGAGTGTGCCGCCTGCACCGCCTCGGCCAGCGCGCCGATCAGCCGCGTCGCCCGCTTCACCGGCCACCGCATGCCGACATGCGCCGACAGAGCACCCCCCGTGATCAGTTCCATCACGATGTACCGATGCCCCAGCGGCGCCACGCCCCGCTCCAGCACGCTGACGACGCCCGGATGCGAAATCCGCCGGACCATCTTGCCCTGCACATCAGCCGCGCCCGTGGCCATCCGGCGTGAGATCTTCACCGCGACCATCGCCGGCTTGTCCGCACTGGACAGTTGCAGGTCCGCCGCGCGATAGACCCACGAGCGCGAGCTCATGACCATCAGCCGGTCCAGTTGCCATCGCTTGGCCAGCACGGTGCCGCACGCATAGGGCACCGCGGCCTCTGCCGCCAGCCGGGCCTGCTCCGCCTGCGCGATGCGCGACGCACTGCTCATGCGTGCCTCGCCCCCTGGCGCGAGCCAGTTGCATCCGCCGACTCATCCTCACCTGTGTCCAGCGCGCCTTCTTCAACCCGCTCGCGCAGTTTCGCACACAAGCGAGACCACCGCGCCCGCGCCGCCTCGTGCGAGAGGCCCAGCTGCGCCGCGATCACCTTCATGTCCGCCCCGCGCAAGCGCAGGAAGAACATCAGCCGGTCATCATCCCCCGTCGCCCCGGGCGTGTCGATCAGCGCCCCCAGCCGCCGCACCAGCGCCTCGGCCTCGGCCTTGTCCCGCACGCGATCGAGATGCTGCTCCAGCCGAGCGCTTTGCACATCCGGGTTCAGCAGCGCAGCCTGCGCACTGGCCGCCCGCGAGCGGTCAATCGCCGCCGTGATCGTCGCCTTCCGCGCCACGCGATAGAGATGTTCCTCATCCTGCGGCGTGAACGTCCCGCCATGCAACTGGCGATCAATCCGGCGCAAGGCCGAGTCCACCACATCCACACTGTCCGTCGTCTGCCGAGCGCTATTGGTCAGATAATCTCGC
>JALOQT010000263.1 GCA_025453375.1 Phycisphaerales bacterium
GCAGTGACACTGTCACCCCACCGTCTGACGCGTCAGGCCCAAGCGCACATGAACATCCGCGCCGAGGCTGTCGCCTTCCCTCGGCCCTAACCCCTCGGCCCTCTCCCCATCACATTGGCAACTTGAACATCACCGGCAACTCGCCCACCAGCGGCCGGGCGTACTCAACAAACGCCTTGCTCACGTTGTTGTGCCCGTTGAGGAACTCCACCGGCATGTGACGCGTCTTGGCCGCCACGTCCGCCAGGCGGATCACCCGCTTCTCCACCTTGTACGGATGGTTGCTCGTCCGGATGATCGCGATGCTGCCATCAGTCAGCCCCGTCATCGCCTCCTGCGCCGCCTTGACGCCCACCGCCCGCGCCTCGGCCGCGTCCACGCTCGACGGGTCCGGCCAGCACCGCTGCATATACCCCAGCGTGTCCGCCCGCACGCGTGGCGGCTTGCCCGTCGGCCCCTTCAGCCGCTCCTTGAGCAGGTTGCTCAGCATGTCCCCCAGCGCGCCGGAGCCGGACAGCTGCGCATTGCCATGCTGGTCCTTCTCCCCGCTGATCAGTTTCGCACCGATCTCCACCCCGTCCTTGTCCTTGATCCCCTCAGAGACCGCAATCTGGCACCGCCCGTGCTTGCTGAGGCACTCACTGACGTCATGCACAAACCGATCCACATCAAACGCGACCTCCGGCAGATAGATCAGATGCGGCCCGCTGTGCTCATCATGATGCTGCCGCGCGAGTGCTGACGCCGCAGTCAAAAACCCCGCGTTCCGCCCCATCACCACATTGATTTTGATCCCAGGCAGGCTCGCATTGTCCCGATCATCCGCCATGAACGCCATCGCCACATACCGCGCCGCCGAGCCGAACCCCGGCGTGTGGTCATTGCCCATCAGGTCATTGTCCACCGTCTTGGGCACGTGCACACACCGCAGGTCATACCCCTGCTTCTGCCCCATCTCATAGACAATCCGGCACGTGTCCGACGAGTCATTCCCCCCGATGTAGAAAAAGTACCGCACGTCCAGCGCCTTGCACTGCTCATAGATCTTCACGCAGTCCGCCTCATTCGGCTTCGCACGGCTTGATCCCAGCGCCGCACTGGGCGTCCTGGCCAGTTTGTCCAGTTGCTCGCTGGTCAGCGCCGTCAAATCCACCGGCGCCTTGGCCTTGATCAGCCCATCAACGCCATGCCGCATCCCCAGAATCCGCTTCACCGGCGCATAGCCCTTGAGCCCCTCAATCACCCCCACCAGCGACTGATTGATCACCGCCGTCGGCCCACCAGACTGCCCGATGATCGCGGTACCTTCAGGAAGACGAATCGCCATGGGGAAACTCCTGTCAAACACAACGCAACGAGGTCGCCGACGCACACCAACCGATGCGCATCAGCCGCCGCGCCTCAGGATACACGCGTGGATTTCGCCACGCCATCATGCACGCGTCTGGCCACTCACCCCTACTCCAAAGCACCACCGGCCCGAGGTCATCCTCGGGCCGGTGTCACATGACTCGCACACTGTCCGCCGTTGGGCGGGGGTCGGTGGGGGGGTGGGGCGGGGCGGTGGGGTGGGGTACCCCGGACCTCCGGGCCGGGCGAACTGCCGCAGGCATCCCGATCTTCGCGTCGCGCTCGACGAGCGATCGCAAAGCCCCCGGCCTTACTTCACCCGCCGCCGGCGCATCGCCAGCACCCCGCCCAGGCCCAGCATCGCCGCCGCGCCGGGCGTCGGGATCGCCGCCGTCACCGTCACCATGTCAAACCGCCAGTTCCCGCTGGTGTTCGTCGGCGCGCCGCCATCGGCCGCCAGATAGGTGCTCGTCCCCGGCGCAAAGAGCGTCACCACGCGAATCCCGAAGTTCGGATTGTTGTCCGCCCCGCTCACGCCAGACAGGCTCACCAGGTTGCTGTTGTACCACCGGTCACCCAGCAGGTTGGCAAACCCCACCGGCCCCGCGCTGGTCCATGATGAGCCATCAAGCGTGTACTGCAACTGCCAGTGCGCCGGCCCGCGATCAGTCACATACAGGTCATACGACACCGTGATCCCCGCAAACCCCGTCGTCGGCACGTTGAACTGCGCACCCTGCGAAAACTCCGGCGCCAGCGTCGACCACCCATTGGCCGAAGGCCCGCCCGCCACACCCACACCCCGCACGCGCCAGCCGCGCGCAATCGTCGGCGTGCCACCCTGCAGCGGGTCGGTGCTCCCGTTGGCCGAGTTCCCGCCGAAAATGTCCGCACCATTGACGCTCGTCACACCATTGAGCGTGTTGGCCATGCCCAGCGGCAGCGCCGACCCCACCCCCGTGCTCGGCGCCGGCGCGTTGTTCGTCGCCACCGCCAGGTTCTGAAAGTTCCACTGCGTCACGACGATGTTCCCCATCGCCGCGCCGCCCCCCGCCGCCGCACACACCACCGCCGCCAGCGCGCAACGCACAACCACAGTCTGCAGGTTCATAGACATCTCCTCCTTCTCGGGCGCTATCGCGCCCCTCGCCTCCAAGCCCCGCACACGCGAGGCTTCTCACCCTCCACGCTAACCCGCCACCCACCCCCAATCGGTGAGCGTCCGGACAAGATCGTGTGAAGCCTGTGCGAAAACCACCCTTTGTCCGGGGGCTGGTAGGAACGTCCACCTTCTGGTATCCTCCCCCCATGCCCTCTGCGCGACGTCAGCGTTTCGCCGTCTTCACACTCGCCACACTCACCAGCGTCATCCTGGCGCTCATCGCCGCCGCGCCCTCGGCCGCGCGCTCGGCGCAGCCGGCCGACCCGCTCCTCCCGCCGCCCAACCGACCGGGCCTCGCGCAAGAAGAGCGTTTCGTCGCCCTTGTCGGCGCCCGCATCACCACCGCACCGGGCGTCGTCATCGATCGCGGCGTCATCGTCCTTCGGGGCGACCGCATCGTCTCCGTCGCGCCCCTCGCCCCGACAGCCGACGCCCAACCCGCCCCCCTCGTCGGCCCACCCGGCGCCGAAGTCATCGACCTCCGCGGCCGCCACATCTACGCCGGCCTCATCGACGCCGCCGTCGAGGTCGATGCCCCACGCCCCCCGGCCGATGCCCCCGGCGCGCACTGGTCGCTGCGCGTCATGCCCCAGCGCACCGCCCTCGATGCCCCCCAGGCCGGCCTGAATGATGACGCCCGCGCCGCACTCCGAAAACTCGGCTTCAGCGTCGCGCATGT
>JALOQT010000264.1:0-3183 GCA_025453375.1 Phycisphaerales bacterium
CAGCAGGCCAAGCAGGCTCTGACTGATGCCAGCGACGCATGGAAGCTCGCCAAGCGCGAGGCCCGCACGGCCGCCAGCGCGGGCGTCAAGAGCATTCGCACCTTCGCCGAGCAGCAGCCCAATCCGCAGGCGATTTATGGTCAGGCCCTCATCCCTGCTCCGAAGGTGCCGAACTTCGGCGTGCCGCCCGGTCAGCCCGGCAGCCCGCGCATCGAGCTCGATGCCGCGACGGGCGCGCTGGACATTCGCTTTGAGTGCAACAACCCGCCGGGGCTGTCGGGCACGGTCTACATCGTCGCGCGGCGCAGCGTCTCGACCAGTGGGGGCGGCACCTTCGGCCCGTGGCAGCAGGTCGCCGTCACGAGCGTCAAGCGGTTCATCGATTCGTCGCTGGTCGCCGGCACGCCCGCCGTGCAGTATCAGATCACCGCGCAGCGCGGCAGCATCGTCGGCACGCCGAGCCTGCCGATCCTGGTGAGCTTCGGCCGCGCAGGCGGGGCTGGATTCACGGTGAGCGAGGGTGAGTTTGTGCCGAACTCGACGAAGACGCCCAAGCTCGCCGCGTAAGCGAGGCGCTCAAAATGGCCAAATGGCCAAAGCGCCAAATAGCCAAAGAGATGCAGGGGCAGATGGCATCAGCCATCGGCCATCAGGCATCAGTAAGAAGTGACACGGCCCCCCCACGGCCCCCGAGCAATCGGGGGCCGTTTTCTCTTCTCGATCCCTCGATCCCGTATCCCTCGATCCCTCCGCCTCCCCTGACGCCTGACGCCTCACGCCTCACGCCTCCGCCCCCATTTGGCCCTTTGGCCATTTGCCCATTTGGCCATTTGCCCATTTGGCCATTTGGCAGCCCTCCTCCACTCAGTGCGAGAAGTTGGCGTGCGGGTCGGTGGAGCCGAGGGTGTTGGTGGGGGCGGAGTTGCCGTTGACGGCCACGCTGGCCGAGGCGGTGCGGTCGACGATCGGGCCGTAGAAGTTGTTGGCGGCGATTACCCAGTTGGTCGTGTTGCCGCGGGCGGTGTTTCGAAAGAGCATGTTGGCCGTGCCTTCGATCGAAAAGCCGCGGTCGGCGCTGCTGGAGGTATTGCCCTCGATGTGGTTGCCCGAGCCTGTCGCACGGATCCCCGAGCCGACGCCCGCGGCCCCGCTGGTGGAGACGACATTGTCGCGCACCAGGCATGATGAGGCGAAGCGGATGCCGTCCAGCGAGGTCGTCCGCACGGTGTTGCCGATGATCAGGCTGCCATCGCCCGCGCGGATGCCGTCGATCTCATTGCCCCACAGCGTGCAGTTGGAGATCGTCGAGCCGACGCCGACACTGATGCCCGTGCCGAGGTTGTCACAGACCGATGAATCGGTGACCATCGCGCCGGTGGCGCCAAAGACGCCATCGGTGCCATTGCCGCTGACGACGCACCCGTTGACGACGCCCGCGATACCAATGGACACGCCCGAGTTGCCGGTGTTGGCGATGGTGCTCTGACTGATGTGCGACCTCTCGGCAGCGACGATGCCCGACCCGGTGCTGAAACTCACCGTGCAGCCCACAATCGTGCTCCGGGCGTCGACTTGGATCCCGACGCCGTTGCTGAAGGCGAGGCAATTGACCACGTGGCCCGACGGCCCGAGGAAAATCCCGCGGCCCTGGTTGGACCGCACCGTCACGCTGTCGATCATCGCGGCATTGACCGCGAAGTTGGCGAGTTCGATCCCCGAGCCCGACCAATCTCGAATGATGCCGTTGCGGATCGTCACGGCCGAGAGGGCCGCGGTCGTCGAGCGAATTCCTGAAAATGAGCCGACGCTCACCGCGCCGACGACGCTGAAGCCGTTGAGGTCGATCGTCACCCCGCCGGCGGCGATCTCAATGCCGTGCCGATTGGCCACGCCGATGAGATCGCCCATGAGGTAGTACGACCCGGGCTGGGTGATGCGAAAGACGCTGTCGGCATCGCCCGGCGTGTTGACCGAGTTGATCGCCGTCCGCGGCTCAATCTCAGCCAGAGGTTTGGCCGTGGGGGCCACGGGCCCGGCCGGCGGCGTCAGCGGCCCGGCGATGAGCACGGGCGCAGCGAGGGCCACAACGAAGGCTGAGAGCATGCTGACACGGAATGGTGAGTGCTTCATGGCGGGGGGTCTCTGGATGAAGGTCGTGAGGTGTGATCGTGGACATGGGCGAGTGAACGCCGGGTATCAGAACGAGAAGTTGGCGTTGGGATCTGTCGAGCCGAGCGTCGAGGCCACCGGGCCGTTGCTGTTGATGGCTGCGACGTTGGTTCCAGCCACGACGATGGGGCCGATGGAGTTGCCGATCGCGATGGTCCAGTTGACGGTGTTGCCCGAACAGGTGTTTCGGACGATGAAGTTGCTCGTTCCGTTGACATCCATGCCGCGATCCGCACGCGTGCACGTGTTGCCTTCGATGTGATTGTCATTGCCCTGCACGAGGATGCCCGCACCATCGCCTGCGCCGTTCCCGTTGCTTGAACAGACGTTGCCGATCACGTGACATTGGTTGACCACACTGATCCCATTGAGCGAATTGAACCGCGAGGCGCACCGTGTGATCGTGCTGCCGGAGTTCACGACGATGCCGCTGCCCGAGTTGCGGTACGCGATGGTGTCCGTGACTGTGCTGCCCGGGCCAGCATCGATGCCGTCACCGCCGTTGTCCGCAGCCGTGCATCCGGTCACCACACCGCCCGTGCCGCTGGCGATGCCGCGATGGAGGTTGCCGATGACACGCACATCCTTCACCACCACACCGATGACGCCAAAGGTGGACAAGTCGATCCCGTCACCTCCCCAGTTGCGGATCGAACCGTTGCGAACCTCGATGCTTGACAGATTGACCGCGACGCTGGCGACGCCGTCCAGATCGCCCGCAGCGGCCGTGCCCACCAGGTCAAATCCGTTCAGGTCGATCGACACACCGCTGGCGGCAATCTCAATGCCACGCTTGCCGGCCACACCGGTGATGTTCCCCGTCAGGTAGTACGCCCCCGGCTGCGTGATCCGAAAGACGCTGTCAGCATCGCCCGGCGTGTTGACCGCGTTGATCGCCGTCCGCGGCTCGGCTTCCGTCAGCGTCTTGCCGGTCGAAGTCACCGGCCCGGCCGGTGGCGTCAGCGGGCCGGCCAACGCTGGCAGCGCCCCAAGCACGATTGCCAGCACCAGCCC
>JALOQT010000264.1:3260-6493 GCA_025453375.1 Phycisphaerales bacterium
GCCGGGGATGTCACCTTCGAGCCGCCACCATGCACCTGGCCCCGACACAGCTTGCTTGCCATCGTTGCACTCCCTGACCACCAGCCCGCACCGCGGCGGCCACGCCACCGCCGCCCGCCGCACGCTGGAGGCCTTTCAATATACCCGCAGAACCGCCAGCGTGGCCACCAAGTTCTGCCTCCAGGCCCCTCGCCCACGCCCACGTTGACCCCCCGTCCCCCAATACCCACCTTACGCATTTCCAGCACTCCCGCCGACTTCTGAGCGTTTTACCCAAGGCCATGGTCCTCACCTTGTTCCCTACGCCAGCCCCCGCCCCCGCCCTCGCCCCCCCGCCGTCGATCCTGGCGCTTGCGCTCGCCGCTGGCGTGGGGGTGGGGGTGGTCGTGGTCAGCCCGTCGGCGGTGCTCGCCCAGTGGGTGACGCCGCAGGTTGTCGCACCGCGGCTGCAGTATGGCACGTTTGCAAGTGTGGCCGCGGGCACGAATGTCAGTTACCACATCTACACACCGCCGGCGTATGACGCGCAGCCGCTGCGCCGATGGCCGGTGCTCTATTGGTTGCACGGGTCCGGCTCGGCCACCGCGGGGATCGCGCCGATGACTTCATGGTTTGCCAATGCCATGAGCCAGGGGCTGATGCCGCCGATGCTGGTGGTCTTTGCCAATGGCCTGCCGTATGGCATGTATTGCGATGCCGCCGATGGGTCGCAGCCGGTCGAGACAGTCATCGTCAGCGAGCTGGTCCCGCACATCGATGCGACCTTCCGCACCATCCCCGCACGCAACGGGCGCATCGTCGAAGGCTTCAGCATGGGCGGCTATGGCGCCGCGCGGTTGGCGATGCGGCATGGTCGGACGTTCAACGCCTTCTCGATCCTCGCCGCCGGGCCGATGCAGCTGGACTTCCCGAATGCCCCGCCCGATGCGGCGATCCCGCTTGCTCGCCGCGAACTGATCTTCGCCGACGTCTGGAACAGCGACCCGGCCTTGATGCTCGCGGCCAACCCGTGGACGCTGGCGGGCATGCACGCCACGACGTTGACGCGGACCGACCCGCTGATCCGCCTGCACATCGGCAGCGCCGACTCAACCCTCGCGCCGAACCTCGACTTTCACGAGCGCTTGACGAACTTGAACATCGCCCACACCTTCCGCGTGCTGCCGGGCGTCGGACATTCGACGATCCCGCTGCTGACGGCCCTGGGCCCGAGCAACTGGGCGTTCTATCACGCGGCCCTGGCCCCACGCTGCGACGCGGCGGACATCGCCGGCCCCAACCAATCGACGCTCCCACTCCACGCCCCCGGCGATGGCCTCTACACCGCCGACGACATCATCGTCTACCTCAACTGGTTCTTCACCGCCGCCCCCGCCGCCGACGTCGCCGGCCCCAACCAATCCACAACCCCCGACGGCCAACTGACGGCCGATGACATCATCGTGTTTCTGGGCAGGTTCTTTGGGGGGTGTTGAGGACGCGAGAAGGCATCAGGCATCAGCCATTAGGCATCAGCACATACAAGAACGCCCCCGACGCGCTCGGCGGAGCCCGTTTTCTCTTCTCGATCCCCTATCCCTTATCCCTCGATCCCTCGGCCTCTTCTGATGCCTGATGGCTGATGGCTCACGCCTTCTTCCAACTCTCACACCCTCTGCAACACACTCTGCGTCCGCAGGACCAGGCCTTGGGCGGGGTGCATGTGCGTGCTGCTGACGTGCAGTTCGTCGTCGTAGACGGCCAGTTCCAGGAGGCTCAAGCACATTGATGCGGGGCTGGTGCTGGAGGCGGCGTGGGGGGCGTGGGGGGCGTGGGGGGCGTGGACGTGGGGGGCGTGGGGGTTGCCTATCGCGTCATCGCCTGACGGGCTGGTCAGGGGCCAGATGTGCAGCATCGCGCCGGTTTCGGCGGCGAGGGCTTTTTGGTCCGCCAGTGTGCTGGCATACAGCCGCGGGGAGAGGTTTTCCGTTTGCGTGCTGGCGTTGTACAGCAGGGCGGCGTCTTCGAGCACCAGTTCGTAGTCGTTGTCGCCCGCGGTCGCGTAGCTCTGCAGCACGCCCTGCGTCGGCAGGCCGCCGTCGCGGTCGGTGACCAGTTCGGTCAGACAGTGCTGCTTGCCCTGCGTGCGGACCATGTGCCCCAAGGGCAGCAGCCACGCCTCGACCTCCAGCACGCCCGAGGGGTGCTGCGACGAGAACGGCAGCAGTTTAAGCGTCTTGCGGCCCTTCATCGCGAACAGCTCGGGGTGCAGCGGCCGCCGATACAGCAGCATCGAATGCACAGGGGCGGAGAGGGCCAGTTTCGTCGCGTGGTTCATCGAGAGTCCTTCCTCATGCTTCAGCGCTGACGTCTGCATCACCTTCAGCGTCGGGCCAAAACAGCGCGGCCGTGCGCATCGCTCACCAACTCGCCCGGGCCGACCCGCATCCAGGTTCGCCCGCCCCCGCTCCTCCTACCCCCCACCCCCCACCACCAGCCTTGGCCCTGTAAGCCCCAGCGGCGCTGGTGGGCTTTCAGGCAGAGGACAGGCGTGGATCAACTAGCCTAGAGACTTTCAAGCCGCCGTCTATCAGGATTTCACTGGATTGAAGCAGATTCTCACAGGAAAGCAACTCCGGAAACACCCTAAGCCGGGGAAGGCTGTCGGAAGATGGGGAAAGACACGCAAAACGCGAAGCGGGCCATCGGGAATGGACACTCGGCACGCGGGCGAAGGGCCAGTCGCGCAGCGACACCGCCCCTCCGCCCCCTCCGCCCCCTTCGTCGCTCCGTCGCTCCGTCGCTTCTCCCCACTCGCCCCCCACTCACCCATTGGGTGCTCGCATCGCCATCCTGCGTTGGCTTGGCCCGGACCGGCGGCTGACGGTCCTCGCCCGCGCGTTTGTCGCGGCTGATGCCCCCGAGCGGACGAGCCTGGCCGAGGTGCTTCTTGACGCGCTCGGCACCGAGCCGGATATCGAACTTCTGCCGCACGTCGAGACGATGCTCGGCGCGTGGGATGATCTGACAATTCCGCAGCAGGCTCGCGTCACGCGGCTGGTCGGCTCGCGCTGGGGGATCGTGATTCCGAACCTCGCGGCCAGCGAATCCGCACAGGCTCGCCTCAGTGCCGCGCGGATCGTTGCGCTCAAGGGCCTGAGCGTCGCGACCGATCCGATCATCGACCTTCTGGCCGACCGCGAGCCGACCGTCGGCGACGCGGCGGAGCACGCGCTCAATGAACTGATCCGCAT
>JALOQT010000265.1 GCA_025453375.1 Phycisphaerales bacterium
GCCTGCTCCAGCGGCTTGATCGCCTCAGGCGTCACATTGTCACGCCGGGCGTTGTCGACGGCCGTCCGGGCAGCGGCGATCGCCGCTTCCAAGGCAGGGCGCTCCGCCCGCTCCTTGGCGCGGGCGATCTGCCACGCGTCAAACGTCTGTGCCGCGGCGCTGAAGAGCTTGGCCCGCTCAGCATCACCGGCGCTCAGGCGATCAAGCTCGGCCTGACGCTCGGCCGCGGGCATGGCGAGTACCGTGGCCAACTGCTCAGCGCGAATCTGCGTGCCGCTGAGCTTCTCCAGTTCCTGGTCAAACTCGGCGCGAAGCTTCTGCACCGCATCGCTCGGCAGCGGCATCGAGATCTCGATGCGGTTGGTGCCCTGCGAGACGATGTCGATTTCCATCTGACCGTTGGGGTCCAGACGGTTCTTGATCAGCGTCTTGACGCGATCGAGCGTGTCGGGCGGATCAGTCGGGCGAACGTCGACCTGATAGACCAGCGTCGAGCCGCCGCCCAGGTCCTTGCCGCGCTTGAGCTTCTCCGACGGGGGCAGCATCGCGAGGGTCAGAAGGACGACAACCGCGATGATCAGGCCAAGGTGGCGATAGATGTGACGCATAGGAACGCGGCCAAACTCTTTCTTGACGCCCCCGCACGCGGCGCGGGCCAGTCACCGAACTCTTCAAACACCATCAGCCCCCGCCCCACCACGAGACCACCAAACCGCCGCACACGCTCCGCAGCGGGCCCTTCGCCCGCTCCCGACGCGCATGCAGCCAGGCCAGTGATCGATCAGGACTTGACGCCTTCGCTCTTCTTCAGCACGCTGGCCACCGCGCTCTTGACCACGCGGATTCGCGTGTTGCTGCTCTCATCGGTGCGGATGACCAGTTCCTGGTCGTGAATCTCGGCGATGTGGCCGACGATGCCGCCGGTGGTCATCACCTTGTCATTGCGGCCGAGGCTGGACATGAGCTCGTCGCGCTTCTTCTTTTCCTTCTTGCCGGTCCAGACCTGCATGACGATCATGAACACCAGGAAGCCCAGAAGCATCAGGGGCAGCAGGAGCATGCCCGCGCCGCCACCCTGGGCCGGGGGCATCCCGCCACCGGCCGGAGCGGTGCCCGTCGCAGCCTGCTGCGTGCCATTGAGGGCCGGGGCCGCCGCGTTCGGCGCCGGAGCCACGCCCGCCGGCATGCCGACAACCTGACTCGGAACCGCCGCACCTGCACCACCCGCCCCGCTTGTGTTCGCCCCAGCTGCACCCGTGTTTGCCTGCGCCATGATCTGTATTCCTGTCGCGCCCACACTCGCAGCGCGGCCTGTGAAATGAACCGGTCGCCAGCCCATTGCGTGCTGGGCAGACCGCCGCTGGCCATGCCCGAATCAACCGACCGGGCCGATCGCCTGCGTGAGCCTCGATGATAGGAGGGGTCCGACCCGTCCGGCCCCCGTACATAACCCCCCCACCACACCGTTGGCCTCACGCCATCGCCGGCAACGTCGGGGCGTAGGCCCGCAGCGACTCGCGGAATGGCCGCGGCTCGATCCCGAAGTGGGCCCGCAGTTTGCTCAGGTCCGCATCGCTGTCCAACTGCGCCATCCGCGCCTGGCCCTCATCAAAGGGCAGCAACGCACCGAGGCCGATCTTCTTGGCGATCATCGCCGCGATCCCCGCGTGCGAGCCGGGCACCGGAATCGTCGGCAAGCCCTTGTCCGTCCCGGGCAGTTCGTCACGCATCGTCTCCATGAACGACTGCCAGTCCAGCACTTCCGGCCCCGTGACGTTGTAGACCTCGCCGATGGTCTGCGGCCGGGCCAGCGCCTCGGCAAACACCGTCGCCACATCCTGCACAAACACCGGCGCGACCTTCGCCGCCTCCAGGCTGATCCGCGGCAGCAGCACGCCCTCCTCGTGATCCACAAGCCGGATGAAGTACGGCAGCACGAAATACGGCGGCACATCCCCGCTGGCCAGTTCGCGAATCTGCGCCACCAGCTCGCCATCAGGCCCGTGAATCACGCCCGGGCGGAAGACCGTCCAGTCCAGCCCGCTACGCCGGACGTATTGCTCCGCGTCATACTTCGTCCGCACATATTCCGCCGGGCCGTCGGGCGCGACGCCCACCGCCGACATGTGCACGAAGCGATCGATCCCTGCGTCCTTGGCAGCACGAAGCACCGCCTTGGTGCCATCAACATGCACGCTCTGGAACGTCTGCGCCGGGCGGCCCGGCTCGCGCACCTCGCGGATGATGCCGATCAGGTGCACGATCGCCTGCGCGCCCTGGGCCCAGCGGCCAAGGCTCGCAGCGTCGGTCAGGTCACCGGGGAGAATGCTCAGACGCGTGCCGGCCATGGGCAGCACCGCCTGGGCCTTGTCCTCACTGCGGACCAGCGCCCGCACCGCGTAGCCGCGGTCCAGCAGTTCCTTGACCACCGCGCGGCCCACAAACCCAGTCGCTCCGGTGACGGCAACAGTCGAAATCGGCGTCATAGCCACGAGCGTAGGTCCGCCCACACCCGCCCGGCCAAACCGCGACACATTCACGCCCGTCCCTACCGAGCCTTGCGCTTCGGATCGAGCTTCTCGCGCAAAGCCTCACCCAGGAAGTTCAGGGCCAGCAGCGTCAGCGCCAGCAGCACGCACGGGGCCAGCAGCATCCACCAGTGGCTCCGCACCGTGTTCAGCTCCGACAACCCGTCAGCCGCCAGGTTCCCCCAGCTCGGCAGCGGGGGCTTGACGCCGATACCCAGGAAACTCAGGAAGCTCTCCTGCAAGATCGCCTGCGGGACTGTCAACGTCGCATACACCACAATCGGCCCGATCAGGTTCGGCAGCAGGTGCCTGGCAAACTGCCTGGGCACCGGCACACCAATCGCCCGCGCCGCTTCCATGAACGGCTGGGCCTTGAGGCTCAGCACCTGCCCGCGAATCACCCGCGCCATCGTCAGCCACGAGACGCCCCCAATCGCCACCAGCAGGGTGACGATGTTGATCCCCTGCTCGGCCGTCGGGCTCAGTTCGCCGGTGCCAAACTGGCGCCGCGCCTCGCCATTGAGTCGCGCCGTCTCGCTGGCCAGCAGCGTGGCGTTGGCCTTCGTCGCGGCGGGCAATGCCGCCACGCCCTGCTGCACGAACGCATCACTCTGCGCCCGGATTGACGCCACCC
>JALOQT010000266.1 GCA_025453375.1 Phycisphaerales bacterium
AGCGCGCGGGGGGCGAGGTGGGCGGGGTCGATGCTGGGCAGGGTGTGGGCGTAGACGCGCTGGCGCGGCATGGGGGTGCCGGTGCTGTCCAGAGGTGGGACACGCCAGAGGGGCAGTTCGTATCGCTTGCGCGTGCTATCTGCCGCGAGGGGGGCGAGGCCGAAGACCTGGTGCTTGGCGACGGCGCGGTTGTAGGCGTCGACGCACGCGGCGGGGTCGGCGAGCATGCGGGCGACGAGGTGCTGCATCGCGCTGGTGGTGCCCAGGCGCGAGGCGAAGAGCAAGTGCGGGGCCGGGCCGGTGCGCAGCGTGGCGGCGAGGGCGGCGCAGGCGCTGGCGGCTTGCTCAGCCGCGGAAGAGGCGGCGTGGTGCAGGGCAAGGCTGTCGCGCATCGCGCGCAAGCCGCGAGCGATGTCGGGCGTGGCGGCGGATGACGCGTCGAGTGCTTGCGGCGCGAAGGCGGGAAGGCGACAGAGCGGGCAATCGGCCCGCTGGTCGGCCTCGAGCTTGGGCGGGGCGGCGTGCCAGTCGGTGATCGTCAGCACGCCGGCGGCGTCGCGGCTTGGGAAGCGCAGCGGGGAGATCGAGGCGGCGTCATGATCGACGACGACCCACGCGGCGTGCGCGCCGCCCGGGATGCGGAGCGTGAGGCTGGAGAGGACGATCCACTTGGCCAGAATGCCCGCATGCCAGAAGCCGGGCTGGTGGCCGCTGATGACGACGGGCAGGTTCGTCGGCAGGCCAAGCTCGCGGCGCAGCGCGAGGCGAAGGTCAGCAGATTGGCCGGATGCCTCACGCGCGGCGAGGGCGGCGGCGATGAGGCCCGGCCATGTCGCGCCGGCAGGGGTGAGGGTGATGCTGCGACGTGCGGGCGCGGCGATGGCCGTCGCGTCTGGCGGGCGAGATGGGCTGGGGGATGATGCGATGCGGGAGCGTAAGCGGTGCGGGGGCGAGCAGGCTGAAAGCCTGCTCCACGCGGCGCGCGATTAGAGCGGCAGGGGGACGCGGCGGTCGATGGTCAGGCCGAAGGCTTCGAGGCCCGGGAGGTCGTGGGTGTGGTTGGTGAGCAGTTCGAGGCGGCGGAGGCCGAGTTGGCGGAGGATCTGGCCGCCGATGCCAAACTCGCGCATATGTCGCGGAACGACGGCGCCGAAGCCCTGGGGGTGGGCGAGGTCGGGCTTGTCGGCGCCGAGATCAGCGCGGGCACGCCGGAGGGATTGCAGGCGCGATTCGAGGAGTGAATCCGGCCCGAGCGGGGCGGACTGACCGATGCCACCTTCGGGGCGGAGATAGACGATCGCCCCGCGGCCGGCGGCTTGAATCGCGCGCATCGACGCATCGAGCTGATCGTGGCCGGTGGGCGGGGCCTTTGGGCCTTGGCCGGGGCTGGGCGGCGTGGGCAGGGCGCCGAAGACATCGCCCAGCAGGCTGCGCCGGTGCATGCGGACGAGGGTGGGCTGGTCCTGCTCGATGACGCGGCCGAGCGGGTCGAGCTGGCCGATGTCGCCGACGGTGAGGGCGACGTGCGGCAGGGGGTCGACGAGGCTTTCGAAGGTGATGAGGTTGAAGGTGCCGTGGCGCGTGTGGATGGGTGTGCCGGTGAGGGGTTCGAGTCGCTTGACGAGGCTTTCGCGGGCGAGGCGATGCTCGATGATCTGGGCGACGGAGCACATCTTGAGGTTGTGCTTGGCGCAGAAGGGGATGAGGTCGGGGACGCGGGCCATCTCGCCGTCGTCGCGCATGATTTCGATGATGATCGCGCCTGGGGTGAGGCCTGCGAGGCGGCAGAGGTCGATCGAGCCTTCGGTCTGGCCGGTGCGGACGAGCACGCCGCCGTCGCGAGCGCGCAGGGGGTTGATGTGGCCTGGCCGGACGAAGTCTTCGGGTCCGTAGCGCGGGTCGATGGCCATCTGGATGCAGCGTGCGCGTTCACGGGCAGAGACGCCGGTGGTGCCGCCGTGCTTGGGGTGCAGGTCGATGGAGATGGTGAAGGCGGTGCCGCGCTGGGAGGTGTTGACCGAGGCCTGAGGCGTGAGATCCAGCCGGTCGCAGTCGGCCTCGGTCAGCGAGAGGCAGAGGTAGCCCCGGGCGGCGGAGAGCATGAAGGTGATGGCCTCGGGCGTGGCGAACTGCGCCGGGAGGATGAGATCGCCTTCGTTTTCGCGGTCTTCGTCATCAGTCAGGACGACCATCTTGCCGGCGCGCAGGTCCGCCAGCACGTCGGCGATTGGAGAGAATGGAAGGTGTGTGGGCATGGAGCGTGTCTGCTCGATTCTGATCGCGAGGGAAGGATGGTCAGGTGGTCTGCGGCAGTTCGCCCGGCCCGGAGGTCCGGGGTACGCAGTTAGACGACGAAGTTGACGAGGCGGCCGGGGACGACGATGCACTTCTTGACGGCTTTGCCTGCCAGGTGGGCCTGCACGCCCGGGTCGGCCAGGGCGAGGGCTTCGATGGCTTTGGCGTCGGCCTTGGTCGGGACGATGAGCTTGCCGCGAACCTTGCCCAGGACCTGCACCGCGATTTCGACGCTGTCATCGACGAGCAGCGAAGGGTCGAAGGTGGGCCAGGGTTGATCGGTGATGCCGGGGCGCTGGCCAGCAGAGATGCTGGGGCCGATGCGTTGCCAGAGTTCCTCAGCAATGTGCGGGCAGAAGGGGGAGAGGAGGATCAGCATCGGCTCGATGACGGCGCGCGGGGCTGGGGCCTCGGCGACGTGGCGCGTCAGGGCGTTGTTGAGCTCGATGAGTTTGGCGATGGCGGTGTGCAGGGCGATGTTGTCGATATCGGCCGTGACGCCGGCGATGGTGCGGTGCAGCAGTTTGTTCATCTCCGGCCCGGCGGGTGCATCGGTGATGTGCACGGCGCCGGTCTCCTCATCGATGACGTTTCGCCAGAGGCGCTGCAGGAAGCGGTGCGGGCCGATGATGTCCTTGGTGTTCCAGGGCTTGCTGGCCTCCAGCGGGCCCATGTACATCTCGTAGAGCCGGAAGGTGTCGGCGCCGTAGTCGCGGATGATGTCGTCGGGGTTGACGACGTTTTTGAGGCTCTTGCTCATCTTGGCGACGATCTGCTTGACGCGCTGGCCGGTGGCGCGCTCGAGGAAGGTGCCGTCGGGCTGCTCGTCAACCATGTCAACGGCGACGAGC
>JALOQT010000267.1 GCA_025453375.1 Phycisphaerales bacterium
CACCCCCACCCCCACACCGCTGGTGCTGACTGTGCGCGAGGCGGGCACCGGCCGCGAGCTGGCTCGGCACACCGCGACGCTGCGCACGCCCAAGGCGGCCGACGCGCCACGCTCGATCACCTACGCCAGCCGCGTCGATGGCTCGGCGCAGTACATCGCCATCGTGCCGCCGAAGGGGGGGGGTGGGCAGGCCGACGCGGCCAGCGATGGCCAACCCGGCCAGAAGCCGGGAGAGAAGCCGGGTCTGGTGCTGTCATTGCACGGCGCGAGCGTCGAGGCGACGAGCCAAGCCGCGGCGTATGCCCCGCGCGAAGGTCTCCTGATCGCCTGCCCGACCAATCGGCGGCCCTTCGGCTTTGACTGGGAGGACTGGGGGCGGATCGATGCGATCGAGTCGATGGATGAGGTGGCGCGACGGTTTGGCACTGATCCGTCGCGGCAGTATCTCACCGGGCACAGCATGGGCGGGCATGGCACGTGGAACATCGGCGTGCTGCACCCCGAGCGGTTCGCCGCGATCGCGCCGAGCGCCGGGTGGCTCTCGTTTGACACCTATACCTCGCGCGGCGGGCCGGTCTATGCCCCGCCCGGTCCGCTGGGGGATGTCTTTCGCGAGGCGCGGGCCAGTTCCGACACGCTGGCGTACTTCGCCAACCTGCGCGGCAAGGGCATCTACATCCTGCATGGCGACGCGGACGACAACGTCCCCGTGGCGCAGGCCCGCCAGGCCCGCGCGGCGCTGGACGCGCTGGGCATTGCGTACTCGTTTCACGAGCAGCCCGGCGCGGGGCACTGGTGGGATGACGATTCGCCCGGTGGGGGGGCGGCGTGCGTCGATTGGCCCGGCATCTGGGACATGTTCGCGGCGCATCGGCTGCCGACTGAACCGAAGCCAGCCACGGTGACGCCCCCGCTGGATGAACGCGGGTTTTCGCGCGGGGCGTTCAAGCGCGTCTTTGATCGTCAGTTTGTCATGGTCTATGGCACCGGTGGCACGGCGGCGGAAAACGCGTGGAACCTGGCCAAGGCCCGCTTTGATGCCGAGCAGTGGTGGTATCGCGGCAACGGCCGCGCGGTGGTGATGGCCGACATGCAGTTCAACCTCGCCCCGTCGAGCGGGAACGTCGTGCTCTATGGCCACGCCGACTCGAACCGCGCGTGGGCGGGCGTGCTGGGTGATGACGCGCCGGTGCACGTCGCTCGCGGGGCGGTGCGCGTCGGCACCGGCGAGAAGGGTCGCCAGATCAAGGGCGAGGACCTGGCGGTACTGGCCGTGCTGCCGCGGGCGAGGGGGCAGGTGGCGGCGCGGGCGGCATCCGGCGCGATCACGATCGAGGATGGCGCGGGGGTCGGCATCATCGCCGGCAGCGGCCCGGCGGGCTGGCGGGCCACCGAGCGGCTGGGGTATTTCACGTCCGGCGTCGGCTGGCCGGAGGTGACGATCCTGCACGCCGCGGCGTGGCGCCCAGGTGAGGGCGGCGGATTCTCGGGCGTGCGGGCCGCGGGCTTGCTGAAAGACATCCGCTGGCGCGAGTAACGACGGCCAGGACGTCGAGGGGGGCGTCGAAGCGCGGCGGCGGCGTGCACCTGCGCGACGGCGCCTATTGCGGTGTGCATTCCGAGCAGGTTGAAAACCTGCTCCACGCGAGACCTTGCCGTCGGCGTTGCGTCGCTTCCCCTCAATACCCAGCAAATGCGAGCGTCGGGGCGTCGGCGCGGCAGGTGCCGCACCAGCTAAGGTGCGTTGCCCAGGCGTCGGCGCTTACGTAGCCCTGCGATTGGGCGTTGTGTGTGCTTGTTGCGTCAGCCCTGACAATCGCAGCGCGCCGGACGCCGTGCGGCGCTTCGGGCAGCAGCGCGAGGCGTGAGCGCATGCGCTGGGCGAAGCGGTCTTCGCCGGTGCGGTGGTTGGGGCTGTTGGTGTACTGGCGATACTGGCCGTTGAGTTCCTGCACGATCCGCTCGGCCCGGGCTTGCGGGTCCGGGTGCGTGGCCAGCAGTGAGCCGAGGCCGCCGCCTCCCCGTCCGCCCGACGCCTCGGCGAGGATCTGCATGACCTCCAGCGCCCCGCGCGGGTTGTAGCCCGCCCGCACCATGTAGCGCATGCCCAGCAAGTCGGCCTCGATCTCCTGATCGCGGCTGAACTTCAGCGGGATCGCCGCACCGCCAATCTGCAGCGCGATGCCGCCAAGCTCCTGCACTGTGGCCGAGGCGTTGCCCAGCAGGCTGCCGCCGATCTGCATGCCCACCTGGGCCATCTGGGCCTGGCCGATGCGCTCGGCGGTGTGCCGGGCCGTGACGTGGCCGACCTCGTGCCCCAGCACGCTGGCCAGCTGCGCCTCGGAGGTCATCTTGGAGACCAGGCCGCGCGTGATGAAGACCTTGCCGCCGGGCAGCGCGAAGGCGTTGATATCGTTGGAGTTGATAAAGCTGAACTCCCAGGGCAGTTGCGGGTTCTGCCCTTCGGTCGTCGCGGCCAGCGCGCGGCCGACTTCGATGACGTAGTTGTTCGCCTCGGCATCGGGCACCTTGCCGCCCATTTCTGAGATCAACTGCGGCTGGGCCTGCGCGCCCAGGGCGATTTCCTGCTGCTGGCTGATGCCGATCAGTTGCGAGCGGCCAATGACCTCGTTGCGCACGCATCCGCCGAGCGTGCCGGCCACGCCAATCACCGCGGCGAGGCCCAGCATGGGCACCACCACAGGCACAAGCGAAAGCACCGAACGCACATGGCCGGAGGCAGCGTGAATCAGGCGTGTCATACTGAGAGTGTACCGCCGCGGGCTGGCCCGGTGGGCTTGGTTGGTGTTGACGCGGCTATCGGATAGGCCACGATCGCGATGAAACTTGATACACTTGCCTCTCCGGCGGGCGGCGTCGTGTGTTTCAGCCGGGGTGTGTCGTGGGCCAGACATCAGGAGCGACCTATGCGTACCAGCAGTGGCGTGACGTCAGGATCGGGCCGTGTGCGGATGTCCGTGGGCGTGAGTTCCATCCGGCGGCGGGCTGTGGGCGTGCTGGTTGGGGCGGTGCTGGCTGCGGGGGCCGTTGGCATCGGCGGCGCGGGCGGCATCGCCATGGCCAAGCCACCGGTCTTTACCGAGAAGGGCTATGTCGACGCGCTGGCCGAAGC
>JALOQT010000268.1 GCA_025453375.1 Phycisphaerales bacterium
GGCCTCAACGCCAAGCTGGACTGGAACGGCGAGAATACCGACGCCAGCTTGCTTGGCATCGTCTATCCGTTTGAGACCCACAGCCCCGTCGACCCGCGGGCCGTGCGCGTCATCGATCGGATCAACGGCGTGGCGCAGAACCGCTTCGGCCAGACCCAGCCGCTGGTCCGCTTCGCCGGCCAGTTCAACAACGACGCCAGCGACTACGTCGGCCTGATCGATCGGTACTGGGGCGATGGCTACTGGGGCAACCCGGCCCTCGGCCCGACCCGCGCCGGGCCCTGGTTCCTCACGACGATGTGGTATGGCGTCTACTACGCCATGCGTCAGGACTTCACCCCCGGCACCGGCGACATTGACAACCACCTCTTCCGCCTGACCCGCACCGCCGACCACAACGGCCCCCTGGGCCTCGGCGCCGAGCAGATGGCCCCGATCAACAGCCTGCAATACCCCGGCCAGACGGACTTCACGCTCCAGACCGCGTGGCCCAACGCCTGGGAGAGCATGAGCTTCTATGTCGACAGCGTGATGGCCTTCCTGGGCTACACGCCCGACGCCCCGGGCAGCACGCTGCGGATCAAGCCCCGCCTGCCGGGCGCCTGGCCGCAGATGACCTTCAGCAACCTGCACGTCGGCGCCCAGCGCGCCAACGTGAAGATCGAGCGGACGGCCATCGGCCAGGTGCACACAATCACCAAGACGACGGCCGGCGCGCTGAATTTCGACACGGTGCTGCGCATCGTGCCGGGCCGCACGCCCTGCCGTGTGCTGGTCAATGGCCAGCCCGTCACGCCGGTGAGTGTTGACACGGCGATCGGCGCCGTCCGCGTCACCGGCACGCTGAACAGCGCCGCCGGTTCGGTCGCGGTCGTCCGCGTCGATGCCTTCAGCCCGGCCGACGTCGCCGGGGCCAACCAGTCCGTCGGCAGCGACGGCCAGCTCACGGCCGACGACATCATCGTCTTCCTGAATTGGTACTTCAGCACCGACGCCCGCGCCGACGTCGCCGGTGCCAACCAGAGCCCAGGCCCCGACACGCAGTTCACCGCCGACGACATCATCGTCTTCCTCGGTGCCTACTTCGCCGGGTGCCCGTAAAGGCGGAAGGGCCGGGCCGGGCCGGGGCGGGGCGAGCCGGGCCGGGCCGGGGCGGGCCGGGCTGGGCTGGGCTGGGCCGAATCCGATCCAGCCTGACTTGATGATGTGATAACATGATCCCCCAAGCCCCGTCTTCCCCGACGGGGCTTTTTCGTATCGCCACACGTCAACCGCCGCACCCGCGCCCCGCGTGCAGCAGGTTTTCAACCTGCTCAGAACCATCCTCACCTCCTCATCCGGGCCGTTGAAAACCTGCCCCACGCGATGCCTTCCCTCCGTCGCTCCGTCGCTCCGTCGCTTCGTCGCTTCGTCGCTTCGTCGCTTCGTCGCTCCCCCCTCTCCACCAGCATTTGGCCATTTGGCCCTTTGGCCATTTGCTCCTTTGCGCACTTGCCCCTTTGCCCTTCGCCCCTTTTCCTTCTCCCCTACCCTCCACCATGGCAGTCACTTTTCAGCGGGCGGTGCTGGGCAACGGGCTGACGATCATCGGCGAGACGGACCCGGCAGCACACACCGCCGCGATCGGGTTTTTCGTCAAGACCGGCGCACGGGATGAAGACTCGCGCGTCATGGGCGTCAGTCACTTTCTTGAGCACATGATGTTCAAGGGCACGCCCACACGCTCCGCCGAGCAGGTCAACGTCGAGTTTGACGCGATGGGCGCGCGGGCCAACGCCTACACCTCCGCGGAGATGACGGCGTTCTACGCCAGCGTCCTGCCTGAGCAGCTGCCCAAGGCGACGGACCTGCTGGCCGACATGATGCGCCCGGCCCTGCGCGACGAAGACTTCACGACCGAAAAGGGCGTGATCCTCGAAGAAATCGCGATGTACGCCGACGAGCCGATCTGGGTCCTGCATGATGCGATGGGCGAGGCCTACTGGCCCAATCACCCGCTGGGCCATCGCGTGCTGGGCACGAGCGAAACGATCACCGACCTGACCAGCGAGCAGATGCGCGCCTACTTCACCTCGCGCTACAGCGCCGACAACACCGCCGTGGCGATCACCGGCAACGTCAACTTCGACGCCGCCGTCAAACAGCTCGAGACCCTCTGCGGCCACTGGCAGCGGACCGACGCGCGCCGGCACTACTCGGCCCCCACTGCCGCCGAACTCAAGAGCGGCGCGACCTCCTCCCTCGGCCGCGCCGCCCGCACCACCTTCTCGTTGAGTGATGAAAAAGTCACCCGCGCCTATCGCCTGCTGACCGCCCCCGGCCCGGCCAGCGCCGACGCCGACCGCTACGCCGCGTTCGTCGCAGCGCAGATCCTCGGCGACAGCGGCAACAGCCGCCTGCACTGGGCCTTGATCGAAACCGGCCTGGCCGAAGAGGCCGAAGCGAGCTTCGAACCGATGGACGGCCTGGGCGTCCTGCGCGTGATGATCGCCACCGAGCCGGGCAACCTCGAAGCGGCCTGGGCCAAAGTCGAACGCGAACTGGCCACGCTCGCCTCGAGCATCAGCGCCGAAGACGTGCAGCGCGTCCGCTCGAAAGTCGCCACCGGCATCGTCGTCGCCGGCGAACGCCCCGAGGGCCGCATGCACCGCCTCGGCCGCCTGTGGACGTACCTCGGCCACTACACCCCGCTGGAAGAAGAACTCGACCGCGTCAACGCCGTGACCGTCGCCGACGTTCGCGCCCTGCTGGCCCGCTACCCCTTCGCCCCGGCAGTGGTGGGGACGCTGAGTCCGGGAGCGTGAGCGACGAAGCGACGGAGCGACGGAGCGACGAAGGGGGGGGCGGCCTTCGGCCGAGGGATCGAGGGATAGGGGATCAAGGGATCGAGAGGACGCGGTGCCGCCTTCGGCGGAGGGATCAGGGCCGAGGGGCGGTGTCGCGGCTGGTGCCCCCCCAACGCGACGCTGCCCACTGTGGGTGGGACGGGACCTCCGGGACCGTCATCGGTGCGCAGCACCGACCCTTCGGAACCCCCCGAAGCGTGAAGGGGAACGTGAACGTGAACGTAAACGTGAACGTGAACGTGAAAGTCCACGACCGCCGCACCCCACGGCATCG
>JALOQT010000269.1 GCA_025453375.1 Phycisphaerales bacterium
AGGGTGTGCTGGCGGCCTTCGGCGGCTCGGGCACCGAGGACATCGATGCCCTGCTGGCCAAGACCTCCACGACGATCCCCGCTGCCTTCGCTCGCCAGAGTGGCTATCTCACCCACCCGGTCTTCAACACGCATCACAGCGAGCACGAGATGCTCCGCTACATCTTCAAACTCATGGGCCGCGACCTCAGCCTCGCCCAGAGCATGATCCCGCTCGGCTCGTGCACGATGAAGCTCAACGCCACCAGCGAGATGATCCCCGTCACGTGGCCGGAGTTTGGCCGCATGCACCCCTTCGCCCCGGCGGACCAGACGCAGGGCTACGCCCAGATGTTCCGAGACCTTGAGACGTGGCTGGCGGAGATCACGGGCTTTGACGCCGTGAGCCTCCAGCCCAACGCCGGCAGCCAGGGTGAGTATGCCGGCCTGCTGGTCATCCGCGCCTATCACCAGAGCCGGGGCGATCATCACCGCACCATCTGCCTCATCCCCGACTCGGCCCACGGGACCAACCCGGCCAGCGCCGTCATCGCGGGCATGAAGGTCGTTCCGGTCAAGAACGATGCTGCGGGCAACGTCGATATCGACGACCTCAAGCTCAAGATCGAGCAGCACGAGGCCAACCTTGGGGCGCTGATGGTCACCTATCCCAGCACCTACGGCGTATTTGAGGAGAAGATCGCCGAGATCTGCAAGCTCGTCCACGCCGCCGGCGGCCAGGTGTATATGGACGGGGCGAACATGAATGCCCAGGTCGGCCTGACCAGCCCGGGCTTCATCGGGGCGGACGTCTGCCACCTCAACTTGCACAAGACCTTCTGCATCCCGCACGGCGGCGGCGGCCCGGGCATGGGGCCGATCTGCATGAAGAAGCACCTGGCCCCCTTCATGGCCGGGCACCCCGTCACCACGCCCTTTGCCGGGCAGAGCCAGGTCAACCGCGTGGCCGGTGGCGGCAGCAAGGCGACCGGGCCAGTCTCCGCCGCGCCATGGGGCAGCCCGAGCATCCTGACGATCTCGTGGATGTACATCGCGATGATGGGGCCCGAGGGTCTCCGTCGTGCGACGCAGGTGGCGTGCCTGAATGCCAACTACATGGCCAAGCGCCTGGAGAAGACCTTCCCGATCCTCTTCCGCGGGTCATCGGGCTTGTGCGCCCACGAGTTCATCCTGGACGTCCGCGGGGCCAACACCCGCGCGGGCATCACGGTGGACGACGTGGCCAAGCGTCTGCAGGACTACGGCTTCCACGGACCGACAATGTCCTGGCCCGTCGCCGGCACGCTCATGCTCGAGCCGACCGAGAGCGAGCCCAAGCCCGAGCTTGACCGGTTCTGCGACGCGCTGATCGGCATCGCCCGCGAGGTCGACGATGTCGCCTCCGGCAAGGCCGACAAGCTCAACAACGTCCTCAAGCACGCCCCGCACACGCAGCAGGTCGTCACCAGCGACACATGGGACCGCCCCTACGGCCGCGAGCAGGCGGCGTACCCGGCGGCGTGGCTGCGCGATGCGAAGTTCTGGCCACCCGTCAGCCGCGTGGACAACCCCTACGGCGACCGCAACCTCGTCTGCACCTGTCCGCCGATGAGCGAGTTTGCCGAGAAGGCGTAAGCCCCATCTCGGCAACCAGGAGACCGTCACCCGCGCCGGCATGAGGAGTGTCTCATGTTTCTAGCGATGTTCCTTGTCGGCCTGATCGTCGCCGCGCCGCTCGCGTGGGCGGGGCTGGTCAGAGGTCGGCTGCAGGTCTCAAAGACCACAGTCTGGGAAGGCCGCCGCGCAAGATTGGCCGGTGCCTTCGCGCTGGCGTTCATCTTGTGCTTGCTCGGGCTGGTTGTCTGGCTGCAACTTCAGACCACGCGTCGGTGAGTCTTCGACAACGAACCGCACGGACCTGCCTGGGATTGGGTGAGAATCGACGCTCTGAGCACTGACGGCACCCCTAGGGGTGCCGTTCTTGTGCGCGCCTCGCTCGCGAAATCGCACGCACCGGTCCATCGTGACGAGTAAAACTCGCACGGGAGTCGGTATACTCCACGCTCTCGGGCTGGTCAGTGGTGGTACTCGTTGTGGTTGAAAAACATCATGCGGAAGGCTTTGGGGAGCGTTGCGACGGCGGCGGCCGTTGTGCAGGAGTTGCTCCTGACTCGCTGCCGAGTGTGACGGTGGGTCGCACAGAGAGTCTTGTTTCGGGGTTGGCTCGTGCTTGCTCCGTGGTCCTGTGGTGGTCGGTGATTCAAGAAGGGGTTTGTCCATGCGTACGTCTTTGCTTGTGGTCGTGGCTGGTTCGGCGGTGATGTCGGGCGTGGGTGTGGCGGCCGCCCAGCCATTTCTGGCGAACATCGATCCCTTCACGGCCGGGCCGTTGACGGTCAATCTGAACATCGCCACCCCGGCGTTTCAGAACACCCAGACGGGTCTGATTGGCGTGCTGGCCAACAGCCGCCAGAACACGCTCAGTGCCCCGGTGACCACTCCGGCGATCGTCAACGCCGTCGCGATCAACACCGCCGGCGCGGGCACGCTGGCGATCAACCACGTCAACTCCGCGGTGACTGGCGGTCGCGGCTCGTATATCTTCAACTATGGCGGTCCGACGGCTCAGCCCCTGGGCTCGCCGCTGGTGGACTTCAGCTTCCCGGGCGTGCACGGCGTGGCGATCGACTTCAACAGCCTGTCCAACTCCCTGCCGTTTGAAATCAGCCTGATCACGGGCACCAATTCCGGCTGGCGAACGACCGGCACGATCGTCCCGCAGGCGGGTGCGTTCCGCTTCCGCACGACCTGGGATCAATACGTCAACTTCGGCGGGGCCAGCACGTTTGACCTGACGCAGGTCCGGGCGGTCACCGTGGCGCTGCTGCCGACGCCCAACACGTCGATGTCCATCGACGGCTTCGGCATCGCCCCGACGCCCGGCGCGGCGGCGGGCCTGCTGCTGGGCGGCATGGTGGCGCTGCGTCGTCGTCGCTGAGTGACGAGCGGTCTCACTGTTTCATGGAGTCAAAAACACACGCGGGAGCCTCGATTGCTCGGGGCTCCCGCGTTGCATAAGCGGAGAGGGGGGGATTCGAACCCCCGATACGGTTGCCCGTATACGCGATTTCCAATCG
>JALOQT010000270.1 GCA_025453375.1 Phycisphaerales bacterium
GCGCTTGCCGCTGCCCGTCGCACCGCCCGACGCACCGCCTGGTGAACTGGTTGTTGCTGTCGTCGTCATCGTGTGGCTCGCCTCTTTCGCGTGGAGCAGGTTTTCAACCTGCTCCTATCAACTCCAGCCGGGCAGGTTGACCACCCGCCCCACGCTCACTTGAACACCGTCGCCGGTTCCAGGTTCAATACGCGGATCAGACTGATCAGTGCGGCTGAGACGCAGCAAATCAGAATCGCCGTGCCCGCCACCACCGGCACCTGCCAGACCATCTGGAAGGCCAGATCTCCGCCGGTGCCGACGCTCAGCCCCGTCGCCGCGGCGATGCCCACGCCCAGCCCGAAGCCGATGATCCCCGCCAGCAGCGCCTGGATCACCACCATCATCGCCACGCGCCCGTTGGTCGTGCCCATCGCCTTCAGCGCGGCAAAGGCCCTGGCATTTTCATTGACAAACGTCCACAGAAGCAGCCCGGACACCAGCGCCCCGATGACAAACCCCAGCGCGATCGTGATGCCGAAGTTGATCAGAATCCCCGTCTGAATCAGCACATACCACGTCGAGATGCGGGCAAACTCCGGCCCGGTATAGACCGCCATCCCCGTCGATTCGCGGATTGACGCGGCCACCGCCTGCGCGTCGGCATCCGGCGCGAGTTTCACGAGCACATACTGCAGCATCTTCCGCTCCGGCGGGGCGATGCGCTGGGCCAGCGAGTAGGTCGTGTAAATCGTCGGCTCCCAGAAGAACTCCGGCGTCTTGCTGTAGATGCCCGAGACGCGCACCTCGTTGTCATTGAGGTCCAGGCGGCTGCCGATATCGAGCTTGGGCGCGCTGGGATCCCGCCGCGGGGCCAGCAGCCGGTCGATATCGCGCTGGTCGATGAACACGGCGCGATCCTGGCGCAGGTCGGCCAATTCGCCGCGGACGATCTGCGGCGGGCCGCCGGTCAGTGTGCCGTCATCGAGGCCGACGAGGCGGATGGTCTGGATCGTGCCATCGGGCAGGCGAGCATTCAGCCCGCCGACAAACATGGGCACAGCCCACGCGACGCCATCGATGCCGCGAACGCGCTGCAGCTGCGTGTCGGTCATGCGCTTCAGGTCGATCGTCACTTCGACTTGCGGGTCCATGACCCACAGATCTGCCTGCGCCGTATCGCGCACCCACGCGCCGGCGCGCAACGCGTAGCCCGTGAAGATCGAGGCCTGCTGGGCGATCATCATCGAGGCGAACGTCAGACCGACGATCAGGGCGAAGAACTTCAGTTTGTCGCCAATGAGCATGCGCAGGGCGATACCGATCATGATGTGGGTCCTCCTGCGCCGCTCGTGCTCGCGGCGAACATGGTCAGCGGTTCGTGCAGTTCGCGGTCGATCATCGCGTTGACCGCGGCGTGATCGCGCGCCATGCCCAGCATCAGGATGCGTCGCATCTCGCGCCCGGCGGTGTCGATGTCTGCAAGGTTCTTGAAGTGCGGGTCGCCAGCAAAGGTGATGGCGATGGCGCTGACGCCGTGCAGCCCGGCCCAGAGCATGTGGGCGATGAGCCACTTATCTGTCAGGCCCTCGCGGAAGCGCCCCTGGGCCAGCGCCTCGGCGACGCACTGAACGAGGAACGCATACCCGCCGGACTCGGGGTCCTGCGCGTTGGCGGCCAGGGCCGGGTCGTTACAGAACTCCTCGTTGAGTTCGTCGGGCAGCTTGGTCATGAACATGAACTCATACTGGCGCGGGTGTGCCGCGGCGAAGGCGACATAGCCACGGCCCATCTTGCAGATTCGCGCGATGGGGTCGGCCTCGTTGATCTGCAGGGCGGTCAGTTGCGTGTTGAACGCGCCAAAGTCATGCAGGCACAAGGCGCGGACAAGATCGGCCTTGTCGCGGAAGTGGGCGTAGAGCGCGCCGGGGGTGTAGTCGATCGAGGAGGCGATCGCCCGCATGGTGACGGCTTCGTAGCCGAAGCGGACAAACAGCTCGCGCGCCGCGGCCAGGATCATCTCCTGCACCTGGGCCCGCTCGCGTGCTCGCCGATCACCGGAGGTCATACGTGCAGGAGTATACGGCCAGACTTTGAACTGTGTTCAATGATCGAACGAGATTTAGCGAAAAATCCACGTTCAGAGATTGTGTGAACGAACGTGCATCGAAAGTGGCCAATCGTGGCTTGATCGTCCGCGATCATGCTACTTGAACACCATCGCCGGTTCGGCTTTCAGCACCTTGGCAATGCACAGCCCCGCGCTGCCGAGGCAGATGATCAGGATCAGGACGAACGACACGGCCATGACTTGCCAGGGCAGCAGGAAGGCCAGGCCGCCCTTGGCGACCAGCGTGCCCAGGCCGGCGCCGAGGCCGACCCCCAGGCCATAGCCGATGAGGCCGACAATCGCCGCCTGGAGCAGGACCATGGCGATGAGTCGGCCGTTGGTCAGGCCCAGAGCTTTGAGCGCGGCGTAGTGACGCAGGTTGTCGAGCGTGAAGTTGTAGAGCATCTGCCCTGCGACCAGCGCGCCGACGAGGAAGCCGAGGCCCACGGCCATGCCGAAGTTGATGAGGATGCCCGTCTCCTTGATGATGTACTCGACCGTCGCGCGGTCGAACTGGGCGTTGGTGCGGGCGGTGATGCCGAGGGTGGCGGTCAGTTCGTCGGCGACGGCCTGCTTGTCGTAGCCGGGCTTGACCTTGACCAGGACATAGGTCGTCATGCGGCGTTCGGGCAGGGCGAGTGTGCGGGCGCGGCTGTAGGTGGTGTAGATCAGCGGCTCCCAGAAGAAGCTCTTGCTGGGCTTGAACGTGCCGGCGATGATGGCCTCGGCCTTGTCGTTGAAGGTGACTTTGTCGCCGACGGCCAGGGCGCGGTCCTCGCGCTTGACGCGCAGTTTGCTGGCCAGCGTGTCATGATCGACGATGATGGCGCGGTCCTTGCGCAGGTCTTCGATGCGGCCCTGGACCATTTCCGGCGGGGCACCCATCAACGTCGCGTCATCAAGGCCGACGACCTGCACGAGGCGGCGTGTGCCGTCGGGCAGTTTCATGCGCATAAACGAGAAGTAGAGCGGCACGGCCCACTGCACGCCATCGACACCTCGGGCGCGATAGAC
>JALOQT010000271.1 GCA_025453375.1 Phycisphaerales bacterium
CAGTGCGAGGCCCAGCAGCAACGTCGCCAGTCCAAGCAAATCGGCGCGGACGCGTGGAGGCAGCCCCGGAAGGCGTCGCGGCACGAGACGTTCGAGCACGGGAAGGTCGCTGGTTATCCGGCCACGGCGTTTTCGGACGTGGCCGGTGGCCGGATAACAGGTGGGTGATCGCGCAGCACTTGCGCGTGGCGTGGGTGGCTGATCGCCCCAGGTCGCTCAAACCGGCCCGGAAGGGCTGCAAACTTCGCAGTTGATGGCTATTGGGACCAAAGCCGGCCCGGCGCATTTCCGATACTCTGGGTATGAGCACTGCATCGCGCCCGTTGACTGCCCTGCCCTCGCCTGTCAAGCGTCTGCTTGCTGCCGCCGCGGCGGTGGCGATGTTTGTCGGGGTCTCGGCGTTCCTGAACCCGGATCGGAGCCTTGCCGCGGCGCGGGATGCCAACGAGCGCGAGACGACGACGCTTCGGACGAAGCAGGCGATCGAACGTACGACGAGCCAGGGCCTGCCGCTCCGCACGGCTGATGAAATCCGCGCCTCGCTGCCGACGACGCGCCCGCTGATCGGCACGCTGTCAGGCAGCCCGTACTACATCTGGGTGTATGCAGGGCGCGAAGGGCCGGTCTATACGGTGGCGGACAAGGGTGGGCGGATTCTGGCGGTGGAACTGACGGCTGAGCAGCTCTATGCCGAGCTTCCCGATGCGAGCGTCAAGGACCTGCAACTCATCCCGACGGCCGGCAGCCCCGGGCCGATCATGCTGGCCGACCCGGCCAAGCAGGACGAACTGCCCTCACGCTGAGGACGAGATCGCCGCACGATCGCCAGGCAACTTCAACCCTGCTCGACGTGCCACGTCATCGTCGGGCCGGAGCAGTCGATGTGCACTGAGAAGAAGCCCAGCGGCATGCTTGGGTCTTCGTGGTCATGCTTCTTGACCAGGGGCCAGATGATCCGGCGATCGGTCTCGGGCAAGGGCAGGGCGTCGAGCTGATTCCACGCGAACCACTCCAGGCGACCGTCGGGCGTGTCGTGCGGGTCGACATGCACGGTGCCGGTGACGCGGTAGTAGAAGATCAGCCAATGCCCGCGGCCCTCGTAGGCCCGCTCGCTGATGATGCCCAGCAGGGCGAAACGCTCGATGGGCAGGCTGAGGCCGACTTCTTCCATCGTCTCGCGCTGGGCGCACTGGGCGGGTGATTCGCCGGTGGCCATTTCCAGCTTGCCGCCAATGGGCGAGCAGAGGCCGAGGTTCGGCGCTTTGAGCCGTCGCAAGAGCAGCACGCGGCCGGAGTCGTCGCGCAGGTCGACGAGTGTGGCGATCTTGTAGGGCAGCGTCGTGCCCGCCCCGCCCCCACTGCCCCCACTGCTGCCAGTCTGTCCCGGTGTTCCAGTCATGGGCCGAGGATAGGGCTGGCGCGGGAGGCGGCCCGTCGTTCATGCCTGCGCGCTAGCCGCGCCGATACCCCTACCGTGAGCGCACTTCCCACCGTTTCGCCCTCGTCAGTCACCTCGTCTGTCCTTCCTGGCAGCACGCCAGCGGCCTTGGCCATGACTCGACATCTTCCGTCGTTCAACTCGGGCAAGACCGGCGCCGGTGCAGCGACGCCGCTGGCGCTGGTGGCGTCGGCCTCGGGCCCGGCGATGGCCGAGCCTTGGAGCCTTGCTGGCAAGCAGGTTTACATGATCGGCATTGGCGGCTCGGGCATGTCGGGCATGGCCCGGATGCTCATGGCCCGCGGGGCGCGCGTGCAGGGCAGTGACAGCACCGCAACCGACCTGACGGCCGCGCTGCAGCGCGATGGCGTGATGGTCGACACTGATGCGCCACGCCAGTGGCTGCCCGAGGCGTGCGACCTGGTCGTGGCCAGCGCGGCGATCAAGCCGGAACATCCGCAGATGGTCGAAGCCGCGCGGCGCGGCATCGCGCACATGTCGTACGCCCAGGCGTTGGGTGCGTGCATGCTCGGCCGCACAGCCCTGTGCATCGCCGGCACGCATGGCAAGAGCACGACCACCAGCATGCTCTCGTGCATCCTCAGCGATGCGGGGCTGGACCCGACGGCGATCCTCGGGGCGACGTGCGCCCAGCTTTCGGGCAGCGGGGCCAACAGCAGCCAGGGCTTCCGGCTGGGCAGCGCGACGATCCCCACCGGCCCGATGGCCGGCCGCCCGGGACTGATCCTGGCGGAGAGTTGTGAGTTCAACCGCTCGTTTCACAACTATCACCCGACGATTGGCGTGATCACAAGTGTCGAGGCGGATCATCTGGACATCTATGGGTCGCTGGATGCGGTGGTGCAGAGTTTCCGCACGTTTGCCGAGCGAATCGCCCCGGCGCAGGATGGTGGGTTGCTGCTGATTGCCCACACCGGCGCGCACCGGCGCGAGATCGCCAGCGGCCTGGCGTGCAATGTCGAGACGATCGGCTATCACCCCGATGCCGACTGGTATGTGACGTATGACGCGATGACGCGGCGCGTGACGCTGCACGGGCCGGACAAGCGCCCAGCGGCCATGTGGTCCATGCTGATGCCCGGGGCCCACAACGCGATGAACGCCGCGACAGCGGCGGCGCTGGCCATCCGCCTGGGCGTCGGCGGGCCGGTGATCGAGCGAGCACTGGCGGCGTTCCGCGGCGTGGATCGACGCAGCCAGCGGTTGGGCACCTTCCGCCAGCCGCACTGGCCGAAGGACGCGAGTGTGCCGGTGTTTGATGACTATGGCCATCACCCGACTGAGGTGGAGACGACACTTCGGGCGATGCGCCAGTTTGACCGGCCCGAGGCACGAGGCGGGCGGCTGATCTGCGTCTTCCAGCCGCACCAGCACTCGCGCACACGTCACCTGATGGATGAGTTTGTCGCGAGCTTTGACCAGGCGGATGTCGTGCTGGTGCCGCATATCTACTTTGTGCGCGACTCGGCCGAGGAGAAGGCAAAGGTCACTGCGGGTGATCGGGTCGAGCGCCTCCGCGCCCGCGGGGTTGATGCGCTTCTCATCGAGCCATTCTCGGCGATTGTAGATCTCCTGCGGGCGACGCTGCTGCCCAATGACGTGCTGGTGGTGATGGGCGCCGGGCCGGT
>JALOQT010000272.1 GCA_025453375.1 Phycisphaerales bacterium
GCGACCACCTCCTGGGCGTCACGCTCACGACCGGCAGTGATGACATGCTGCTGGTCACCAGCGGCGGCAACGCGATTCGTTTCAATGAGACCGACGCACGCGACATGGGCCGCGGCGCCGGAGGCGTCAAGGCGATCGAACTGGCCGATACCGATGCGTGCATCGGCGTCGTGGCCATCCCCATGACGCCCGACGCCGATGGCGACTTGATGACCGCCGACCCCGCGTGGGATCTGCTGACCATCACGCGCAACGGCTACGGCAAGCGCACGCCCGTCGATGAATATCGCGTTCAGCCGGAAGTCGGCAAACCCCGCAGCCAGAGCCGCGGCGGCAAGGGCCGCGCCGACATCGAGACCGACTCACGCAACGGCCCGAGCGTCGCCTCGCTGCTCGTCCGCGCGGGCGATGGCCTGGTGGTCATGACCAAACAGGGCCAGGTCGTCCGCATGGGCTGCGGCGATATCCGCCAGACCGGCCGCGGCACCAAGGGCGTCCGCGTCGTCTCGCTGAATGATGGTGACGAAGTCGTCGCCGCCAGCCGCGTCGCGGCAGAGTGAGGGAGGCCTGAGGCTGACATTCACCGCTGGCCAGCCATCCCCCGCGCCTCATCGCGCCGCAGGTGGCGCTCCAGCGTCTGAGCGTCAGCACTGTTGACCGTGCCATCAAGGTTCAGATCGCGGCTGCCCTGCGGGAACGCCGCGCCTTGCGTGGCCAGGTCATCGCCATCGACATCGCCATCGCGATCAACATCCCACTGGCTGCCGAAGAGCTCGCCGAGGATTTCGTTGCGGCCATCGCTGGGCGGATAGAGGAACGCAAGCGCCGCGGGCAACCGCTGAGCCCACGCCGCTTCGTTATGCTGCTGGCCGAAGCCGACGACGTGCCGCAGCGAGCCTTCGAGGCTGTATCGCGACGGCGCCTGATCGACGAAGTAGTCCCGCAGGTTGTAGCTCGGCCAGTAGCCATCGTTCGCCGTGCCGCTGTCGCCACTGTCGATGTACATCCGCACCGCGCGGCTCGGCGTGGATCGCACGCGATTGAGATAGTTCGGGCACGTCTGCCACGCGCCGCTCAGCAGCCCGCCACGCGTGAACGTGCTCGTGAAATCCCACACGCCATAGAGCGAGATCACCCCACCCATGCTCGAGCCCATGATGCCCGTCACGCTCGCATCGGGGATCGTGCGATACGTCGAATCAATCAGCGGCTTGACCGTATCGCGGATGTACGACAGATACGCATCGCCCCGCCCGATGCCCGTGAGGATGTCCGTCGGCGGCAGATAGTCCGTCAGGCGATTCGGCCCGTTATCCAGCCCGACGACGATCACCTCGCGCATCTGCGCCAGTGCCTGAAGGTTTGTCAGCGTCGGCGCGGCGTTCCACGAGCCAAACGAGCCGGACTCAAAGACGTTCTGCCCGTCGTGCATGTACAGCACCGGATACCGCCGCATGCTGTGCTGGTCATACCCGCGCGGCAGAAACACGCGATAGCCCCGCGCCGCGTTGCCCAGTTGCGGGCTGACGATCGTCGGCACACTCGCCGGGTTGTAATCCCGCCGCGCCGCCCCGGGGTTGCTCGCCGGGACGTACGTGTATTGCTGGCCATCCTGCACCCAGGCGCCATCGAGCGTGGTGCTGTATGTGCCCGTCGCGGGGTAGCGCAGGCTCGTGCCATCCTGCGCGGTGAAGTAAAACTCATACGCGCTGCCCGCCGGCGCCGCCGCCATGAAGCCCCACGCCAGCCAGACTCGCTCGCCGGTGCGATTCGGCGACGGGCCAAAGTCCGTCAGGTCCACCCGCGTAAACGCGCCACTGCTGCCACCGGCCCGCCAGAACATCGCCGGCCGCGGCACGCCCCAGGTCAGCGCCAGCACCTTGCTGGGCACATCGCTCGGCGTCGCCGCCAGGCTCGGCGCGGTCGCCGTCACCGGCGCTGAGACGAACGTGCCGTTGGTGGCCAGGCTCGTCTGCCCCGGGCCATCGGCGCGTGTGACGAAGCGATAGGTATATGTCGCCCCCGCCGGCAGGCTGATCGTCCCGCGCCACAGTGGATACGCCGTCGGCGTGAGCTTCACCGCACGGCTCATCACCCCGCCGCCCAGTTCCGGCCGGTCACCAAGCACAAAGACCGACTGCCCAACACTGGTCGTCTGCGTGACACTGAACGTGACATCCACCCGCCCCGGCGTCGCCACCTGCCCCCGCGCCACGCACGCCACCAGCGCGACTACCGCCCACGCCACAACCTGTACGAAGCCCGGACAACGCATGGTCAAAGTGTGCATCGCAGAGAGGGTATCGGCCACCCACCCAGCCCGCCGCCCCCCGAACCGAGGAGAAATGCCGGGGAGGAACATGGCTACATGGCTACATCGCTACATGGCTACATCGAAATGCAACCACGCCCCCAGCACGCCCATAGCGCCGATTGCCTAGCCCCGATTCCCCATTCCCCGCCTTCTGATGCCCGATGCCCGATGCCTGCTCCCGCCTCAAATCCCCTTGCCCGCCGCGCCGCGCGCCAGGCGCAGTTTCAGGCGGGCCCGGTCGCGGGCGCGGGTGATCTGGTCCATCTCCTCGGCCTTGCTGGACGACTTCTTCTCAGCCTCGGCCAGCTCCTTGGCCGCCTCAGCCTCGACGATATCGCTCGCCGCGATCGCCCGCGACGTCAGCACCGTCAGCTTCCCGTTGACCATCTGGCCGAACCCATCCTCAACGAGGTAGTTCCGCGAGCCGCCACCGGTGTTCTTCGCGTCGTTGGCGAACGTGACGGTCATCTCGCCCAGCCCCAACTTAAAGACAATCGGCGCACGCCCCGGCTGGAAACCAATCAGCCCATCATGTGCCGGCACGCTGGCATAGCTCGCCTTCCCATCAAGGAGTTTGCCCTGCGGAGTGACCAATCGGATGGTAAAGCTGCTCTCAGCCATGCGAACATCTCCAGAACATGCCCGCCACCGTCAGCGGAGGCGTGGGGCCGAGAGGATAGGCGCGTCACTCGCCACCCTCAGCACCCCGCAAAGTACCGCCCCAGGAACACGATGATGTCATCGGCCGTGAACTGGCCGTCCGGCGT
>JALOQT010000273.1 GCA_025453375.1 Phycisphaerales bacterium
CGTGATGGACAACCAGCAGTTCCAGTGGTTCCGCTTCGAGGCCACCCAGCCGATGGACAACACCACCGGCTTCTACATGGATATCGACACCGAAGGCACCGCGCCGGATGATCCCACCGGCACCGGCCCCGCGGCGGTCACCGAGATCCAGATGTACGGCGAGCAGGGCCTCTTCGTCGCGACGGACCTCACCAGCGGCTCGGGCAGCCGCTCGCTCTTCACCTACGGCGCGACGACGCCTGTCCGGCCGGAGATCATCACCGGCACGTCCAGCGCCCCGATCGCCCGCAACGGCAGCGACGGCCTGCTGCCCGCAGGTGTCTACTACGCCGCCGTCGGCCTCAGCGGGATCGTCGCCCCCGCCAGCAGCAGCACGACGCAGTTCACCCTCGGCACGCCGACCACCGCGCCAACGGCCGTGACGTCAACCATCAACTTCAACATCCGCACGAACCTGCCGGGCGGTCCGTCGTGCAACAGCCGCGCCAACGTGGCCGGTGCCAACCAGAGCACGACGCCCGACGCCACGCTCACGGCCGACGACATCATCGTCTTCCTGGGCTGGTACTTCGGCGCGACGACCGGCAGCCCGGTCGCTGGCAACCCACCCAGCCCGGCCAACCTGCTGGCTGACGTCTCCGGCCCCAACCAGAACGCCTCATCTCCCGATGGCGCACTGACCGCCGACGACATCATCGTGTTCCTCGGGTTCTACTTCCAGGGCTGCCCGTAAGAGCGCCGCGGTGACGCAGCACCCGCGCCTGACACGCCTGAGCAGTAACTGACCTATCCCCTCACCCGCGCCGCAAGGCGCGGGTTTTTCGTTGGGCGACATTGCACACGCTGAGCGGCTGGCGCTCGGACTGCCTCGTACGGGCCACCACGCCGTCATGCCCCTGTCTCGCTTGTGGCCACTCGCGACCGGTCAGCGTCTCTGCAGTTCCTCGCGCCGCAGCACGCGGAACGGCGGGTTGGCTGCGTCGCTCGCGCCGCCGTGCAGGCGGCCGATGCGTTCCATCACGCCCGTCGGGTCCGGCTCGAGGAACTGGATCGTCTTGATGACCGTCGGCCGCGCGCCCGGTGTGCCGGGGTTGAGGTTCTCCAGTTCACGCAGGATGCCATCCGGCCCGCCCGCCTCGGCGTCCCACGGGTTGCCCGATGCGCGCGGGATCGAGCGTGACAGCAGGAAGATCGCCTGCGGTCGCATCGATAGCCCCTGACGCAGCCCATCGACCGGGTTGCTCCGCCCCGCCGCGTTGATCTGCCCGAGCCACGCTCGCAGCGCCGTGCGGTTCACCGCCGTCGCATCAACCAGGTTCGGGCTGAACACCAGCGTCCGCCCGTCAGTCGTCTGGCGAAACAGCACCACGCTGAACTTCTGCGTCGGCTGCAGGCTGTCCACCGACCGCATCAGCTCGGCAAACACCGCCGGCATCGTCGAAACCATCGGCCCCGACGCATCGACGACATACACAATGCTCCGCGCCTGCTCGCCGGTGGCCGTCAGCCCGGCAAACGCAACGGATGAAATGCTCGCGCCCCCCGCACCGCCCTGACCGTTTGAACCAGCATTCGGCGCCAGCGCCGCCGAGCCGGCCAGCACGCTGTTGCTGCTCTCGGTCAGCACGCCCAGCGCTGAGACGGCCCCCGAGCCGCTCTGCTCACGCAGTTGGTTCAGGATTGTCATCAGGTCCGGCACGCCCTGCCCAGAGACGCCCGCGCCCGCAGGCATGTTCTGCAGCACGCTGCTGACCGGTGCGACGGCGTTCTGCGGCATGCGGACAAAGTCCTGCACGCTCCCGGTCCGCAGCGTCATCGCGACGTCCGCCACCGTCGCCGGGCCTTCCGGGCGCGCCGTCACTTCATAGACCACACCCGCCAGCAAACCCACGCCCACCGCGTGCACCGCGAATGAACTCAGCAGCGACGCACCCCAGCGTTTGCCGCTGGTGGCCGATCGCCCGAGGCTCGAGTGCAGGTTGGAAGGTTTCCACGCCATGACGATGCCATCTTCCGCAGGTGCAGCCGATCACCACGCGCCGGTGGCAGCGGGAGGATTGTTCACTCCTCGTCCTCGTCGGTGGCCTTCTTCTTCCCCCCACCCCCACCCCCCCCACCGCCCGCCAGCGAGAAGAACCGATCCAGGCTCAGCCACCCCGGCCCGGCAGACACACTCGCCAGGCCCATCGCGACAATCGCCAGTTGCCACAGCGGCACCGACCAGTCCCGCGGGGTCCACCACACGCGATCGGGCAGCACCCACAGCACCGTATTGCCCGAAGCAACCGCCGGGCCGATGGTCGTAAGCCACGCGGCCGTCAGCATCGTCATCGTCAGCAGCAGCGCCGCCGTGCGCGTGAAAAACCCGACGAGCACCAGCCCGCCGCACAGCAGTTCCGTCAGCCCCGCGGCCCATGCGAAGTATCGCGGCCAAGGGTCCAGCCCCAGGCGCTGCGGCCAGATACTCATCCGCGCCTTGCCATTCTCCCGCGGCGCAGGGAACGCAGCCTTGATCAGCGTCAGGCTCAGGTCATACACCCGCCGCACCTGCACAGGCTCCGGAAAATCCGCCGCGGTCGATTGCCCGCGCGGCAAGTGCGCCGGCCAACCCGCAGGCTTGGCCTCACGCGCTGCGCGCGCTGGGGACGGGGCGGGCGGCGGCGCCGGAGGCGCAGGCTTGTCGCCCCGTTCGGCGGTATCAGCCGGCGCCGGCTTGGTGGGCTTCGCGTCCGGCTTGGCATCAGGCTTGGGCTCGGGCTTGACGGGCTTGGGCTTGCTCGGGCGAGTCGGCTCTGGCTCGGCTGGCACCGCCGGTTCATCCACGGGCGATCGCGGCTGGGCCAGTGCCACCAAAGGCCACACGTCATGCCGAGCCTCGCCAGCGATCTCGACTGCCAACACACTCGCGAACTCGTCATCCGGCGAGGGCATCGGCCGGCTCGGCGCAGGCCGCGGCTTCGATGGCTTGTCCGGACGCGTCCCCTCCGACTGGCGACCATCCGCCGGCGCACCCACCGGGGCAGGCAGCGGCAGCGGCGCCATCGGCGACAGTTCTGGCGCAGGCTCGCTCTC
>JALOQT010000274.1 GCA_025453375.1 Phycisphaerales bacterium
CGCGAATACACCGACGAAAACGATCTGGCCGATCGGCGTTTCCAGCGCGAAGTCGAACTCGTCGCCAACCTGCGCCACCCCGGCATCGTCCGCCTGTTTGACAGCGGCCGCACGGCTGAGGGGCGGTCGTACCTCGTCATGGAGTTTGTCGAGGGCTTGTCACTCGATGACTGGGCCGTGAGCGTCAAGCGGGATGCGCCGACTATCGCCGCCATGCTCGCTCGCATCGCCGACGCGGTGCAGCACGCCCACCAGCGCGGCGTCATCCACCGCGATCTCAAACCCTCGAACATTCGCGTCGATGCCGAGGGCCAGCCGCGCGTGCTGGACTTTGGCCTGGCCAAGGTGCTGACGCCCGATGCGCGTGAAATCGGCTCGGGCATGACGATCAGCCGTGCCGGGCAATTCATGGGCTCGCTGCCCTTTGCTGCGCCGGAGCAGGTGGCCCCGTCGGCGTCGTCGTCCACCACCGGCCCGCTGCAGGCAGTTGACACGCGGACGGATGTGTACGCCGTCGGGGTGATGCTCTACTACACGCTGTCGGGCCGATTGCCTTGCGATGTCAGTGGTGATGTGGCTTCGGCGATTGCGGCGATCACGACCGCCACGCCGACGCCGCTGCACAAACTCGTTGCCGGCTTGCCCGAGCCCAACGAAGCCGTCGCCGCCATCGCGCTGGCCAAGGTGCCCGATGAGCGATACGCCTCGGCGGCGGACTTCGCGGCTGATCTGCGCAACGTGCTGGCGGGCGAGCCGATCATGGCCCAGCGCCAGACCGCCTGGCGCACGGCGCGCCGGCGCCTGCGCCGATATCGCATCGCCCTGAGCCTCGGCCTGATCGCGCTGCTGGCCGTCGGAGGGCTTGCGGCCTTTGCGTGGGTGCAGCGGAATCTCGCTGAGCGCGAGCGTGCGGCGGCCGAACTCGCCCGCGCCGCGGAGGCCGAGCAGCGGGCCAGCGCCGAGAAAGCGCTGGATATCGCCCGCACGCGCACACGCCAGCAGGATGCGTTCAATGCGTTTTTGACCAGCATCCTCGCCGCTCCGCAGCCGGGCATGATGGGGCGCGATGTCAAGATGGTTGATGTCCTGCGTCGCGCCGGGGGCGATGTGCCCGTCAAGTTCGCCAATGACCCGCTGACGGCCGCGAAGATGTATGGCGTGCTGGCGGCGTCTTTTCGCCAGCTCGGCATCATGGACGAGGCCGTCAAGTACATGGACCTGGCCCTGGACTCGGCCCGCAAAACAGGCCGCGAAGTGACCATCGCCGACACGGAGTTCAACAAGGGGCAACTGCTCAACCAGGTGATGGGTGATGGCAAGTCCAGCGAGCCGCTGATCCGCAGCGCGATGGAAGTCCGCCTCCGCCGCGCCGGGCCAGATAGCGAAGATGTCCGCCAGTGCTACGGCGAACTGGGCACGAGCCTGCAACTGCAAGGGCGCCTCGACGAGGCCCTTGAGTGGTTCGCCAAGGTGGTGCAAAGCGCCGAGCGCATCACGCCCCAGGCCGAGCGTGACCGGGCGATGATCGTGGCAGCCAACAACCTGGCCGGGGCGCAGATGTCCGCCGGGCGATTCGAGGAGGCGCTGGGCAACTATCAGCGGGCCTTTGATCTGGCCACCGCGCTGCTGACGCCGGAACATCCAAACACGCTGGTCGCGCGGCTCAATCGCGCTCGGGCACTCGTCCGGCTGAATCGAACGCCAGAGGCCATCTCCGAGCTCCGCGCCACGCTGGCGATCCAGCAGCGCGTGCTGGGGGCGGATCACCCGCAGGTGGGCGCGACGTGGAACCACCTCGCCGGGGCGCTGAGCGCGGTGGCCGAGGCCGCTGGCGCAACCGGCGCCGGTGAGCGATCCGCCGAGAGCGTCGAAGCCGCCCGCCAGGCCGTGTCGATCGCGCGGGCCAAACTCGGGCCTGAGGCCCGCAACACCTTGGCGTTCGCAGCGACCTTGGCGACGAGCCTCCGCCGCGCGGGCAGTCTGGCCGAGTCACTCGTGCAGGCCGACGAGGCGCTGGCGGTGTCCGCCCGCGTCTTCGGCCCGACCCACCCGCAAACACTTGCGATCCGCGTTGTTCGCGCTGAGACGCTGCTGGCCCAGGGCGAGCGACGCGCGGCCATCACTGGCCTGCTGGGCGATGACGCTGGGACGCCGGACAGCTACGCCGCGGCGACGGCCGCCCGCGGCCCGGGCGACCCGGACGCGCTGGCGATGGCCTCGATCCTCAGCCGGGCCTTCCGGGCTCTAGGGGATGAAGCCGCGGCGAGCACCTGGTCCACCCGCGCCCAGCCGCCGGCCCGTCCATAGGCCACACCCAATTCGGGGATTTTTCGGATCGGCCGAGGCTATTCTCGCCGCACGCGGGACGGGGCGTAGCCGCTCGATATGAGCGTTTTGAGCCTGAAAACCGGGGCTTTCGCTCGGCGCCCCTCGCGAGACCGGGCCGGCATCGTGAGCATTGGGTGAAGCCAGTGCTTCCGAGAAACTTTCCCGATGTTTTTCCTTGCACGATACCTGGTTGTGGGTATACTCCCCTTGTCGTCGCTTTTTTCGATTTTAGGAGCAGTGAGGGAGGTTCTGAAAATGAAGATGTCTCTGGCCGCCGTGGCTGTCGTTTTGACAGCCGGTACCGTGTTTGCGACCCCGATCAACTACGGGAACTTCGCTGGCACGAACGTCAACTTCTTGAACGTCAATGAAGACAACTCCGAGGGCCCCGGCGGGACCACGGTGGGCCTCTTCAACAGCCCGACGGTCGTGGGCAACGCCCTGACCTTCTCGGCGATGACCTTCTCCGCCAGCGCCACCGGCGCCGGTGGCGTCGATGTCACCGACGGCACGCTGCGGTTCACCCTGCAGTCCGGCGCTGGGCTCGGCCAGTTCTCGATCTTCGAGAATGGCGACCGCACGCTGGTCGGCGCGGGCTCCGGCAGCCCGGGCGCGGCGGGCACCACGGCCAACGTTGGCCTGGCCCTGTTCATCACCATCACTGATAGTGTCCGTCAGCAGCCAGTAGTCCAGACAGTATCAGTGTGTTGGCTTGTGAACCTGCTGCACCTGA
>JALOQT010000275.1 GCA_025453375.1 Phycisphaerales bacterium
GTCTATGAGCGCACGCCTGACAAGTTCCTCAGCCGGACGGGGGCGTATTGGAAGCTCTGGTCCACCCGCGCACCGACGGATCACAGCATGCTGCCGGCGAACGTGCAGGAGGCGTATCACCGCTCGCTGCTGACGGTTCGCACGCAGATTGACAATCGCGGAGCGATCATCGCGGCCAATGACACCGATATCACCCACTTCGCCGGCGATACGTATTCGTATTGCTGGCCGCGTGATGGTGCGCTCGTCGCGGCGGCGCTGATCGATGCGGGCAACGCCGCGCTGCCCCGCGGGTTCTTTCGGGCGGCTGAACACTGGGTCACCAAACACGGCTATTTCCTGCACAAATACACGCCCGACGGCAAGCTCGCCAGCAGTTGGCACCCGTGGCAGATTCAGGGCCAGGCGGTGCTGCCCATCCAGCAGGATGAAACGGCGCTGGTCGTCTGGGCGCTGCGCAAGCATTTCGAGGCGTTTGGCGATGTTGAGTTCATCAAGCCGCTGTACAACGCGCTGGTCATCGGCCCGGCCAAGTGGATGACCGAGCATCGCGACGCGGGGGGCCTGCCCCTGCCCAGTTGGGATCTGTGGGAAGAGCGTCGCGGCGTGCACACCTTCACCGTCGCGGCGACGATCGCCGCGCTGCGGGCGGCGACGGCGTTTGCGACGGACTTCGGCGATATGGGGCGGGCTCGCTGGTTCAGCCACGCCGCCGAGCAGATGACCGACGCCCTGAAGAAACACCTGTGGGACGACAAGACCAACCGCTTCGCCCGCATGGCGACGCGCCAGGAATCCGGCGGGCCGGGCAGCACGACCAAAGCCGGCACTTACACGCTGGACATGACGCGCGACAGTGCAAACTTCGCACTCTGGGCCTTTGGCGTCCTGCCGCCGGATGACCCGATGGTCGTCAGCGACATGGAATCGATCATCGCGGCTCTGCGCGTCCGCCCGGCCAATGGCGACCGCGTCGGCGGCTATGCACGCTACGAGCATGACTACTACCACCGTGTAGTCAACGATGACACCGAAGTGCCGGGCAACGCGTGGATCATCTGCACGCTCTGGGTCGCGCAGTGGCTCATCGCCCGCGCCCGAACGCGCGAAGACCTCGCCGAGCCGCTGGCCCTGCTGGACTGGGCGGCCCGCACCGGCGGCACATCGGGCGTCATGCCCGAACAGGTCCATCCGCTGACTGGCGAACCGGTCAGCGTCAGCCCGCTGACGTGGAGCCACGCGACGATGATCATGGCCATCCGCCAATACGCCGCGGCGTGGCGGGCGATGGGGCAGGCGTGAGTGATGAGTGTTGAGTGACGAGACGATGCAACGCGAGCGGCCTTTTCTCGGCACTCGTCACTCGCCACCGCTACGCAAGCCTCATGCGCACCAGGTCAGCCCGGAACTCGCGTCGCTGCTGCTGATCCATCTGGCGCTCGGCCAGCTTCTGGATGTGGCACTGCTGCACCTGCACCAGCAGTTGCGTCACGGCGTGGGCTTCGAGGGTCGGAGCCTCGGCCTTGAACGTGCCCAGCAGCGTGCCAAGGCGCACGAGGCTGAGGTTGTTCATCGCTTCCTGCGGCGTCAGCAGGCGCGCCGTCCGCAGCAGGCCCAGGGCGCGATGCAGCGTGTCCTCCAGGTATCGCGTTCGGCGCGTCGCCAGCGCGGTGCGTGCCGCACGCTCATACTCGATGACCTTGGGGATGATCTCGCTGGCCAGTTCACGCAGAATGTGCTGCTCCGGCCGGCCGAGCGTTCGCTGGTTGCTGAGCTGGAAGAAGTCACCCGTCGCTTCGGAGCCTTCGCCATAAAACCCGCGCACGCTCATGCCCATGTCCGTCGCGGCGCGTTTGACCTTGTCGATCTCGCCGGTCAATCGCAGCGCCGGCAGATGCAGCATCACGCTCATCCGCACGCCCGTGCCGACGTTCGTCGGGCATGCCGTGAGGTAGCCGAAGCGCGAGTGAAACGCGAACTCCAGCCCGGCTTCCAGCAGGTCATCAGCCGCCGACGCAGCTTGCCACGCCTCGGCCAGCGCCAGGCCCGGCCGCAGCACCTGCAGGCGGATGTGGTCCTCTTCGTTGACCATGATCGACAACTGCTCATCGGGCAGGCTGACGGCCAGCGCCCGCGGGGCCGTGGGCGAGTCACCCTTGGCCAGTTCCTTGCTCATCAGGTGCCGCTCCACGAGCAGCATCCGCTCCAGTTGCGGCAATCGCTCAATCGGCACCCACATGACACTCGGCGCCAGCGCACAAGCACTGATCCGCAGGCGAATCGCCTCGATGATCGCACGGCGCTGCGCATCGTCGGCGCGCGTCAGGAACGGAAACGCCCGAAGATTCCGGGCCAGGCGCACGCGGCTGGAGACCACCACATCCACATCGGCCCCGCCACCAGCCGCCAGCCAGCTCGCCCCACGCCGGGCTGAATGACTGGACCACGGCGCCTCCTGCGGCGTCGGCATCGGCTCAAACTCGCTGGAATCACCAGACATGCGTCAAGCGTAGAAGCGAAGGCTGATGCAAGAAGGTCCACGAGCGGCCAGCCGCTCCACGCGCCAGACAGCCCGCACGGGTTCACATTCAACCTTCACCCTTCAGCCATTCCCCCTACCGCACCTTGATCGATACCAGCGCGATGATCACCGCCAGCACTGTGATGATCCAGAAGCGGCTGACGATCTGCTGTTCGGTCCAGTCGGACAGGTGCAGGTGATGGTGATACGGCGCACACTTGAAGATCCGCCGCCCACCTGTCATCTTGAAGAAGCCGACTTGCATGATGACCGTCAGAATCTCCCAGATGAAAATGCCCGCCATCAGGATGACCAGCACCTCCTGGCGGATGATCAGGGCTGAGTAGCCGATCAGCCCGCCCAGCGCCAGCGAGCCTGTGTCGCCCATGAAGACCGACGCGGGATAGCAGTTGAACCACAGAAACCCGAGGCACGCTCCGCCCATCGCCGCGACGAGCACCGCCAGTTCGCCGCTGTTGGGCACGTGCGGCACCAGCAGGCTCTGCGAGAACTGCTGCTCGCCGGAGATGAACACCAGC
>JALOQT010000276.1 GCA_025453375.1 Phycisphaerales bacterium
CGGCAATTGGCGTGTGGCTCACACGGATCTGCGAGGATTGGGCAGTCCACGGCAATCTGGCCCCTATCGGAGAGAGGGGGTACCCATGAATCGGCGTTGCGGCTTGCTGCCGATCGGCGGTCAGCGCTTTGCGGTCGTGAAGATGCGTTCGGCGATTTGCACGGCGTTTTGGGCGGCGCCTTTGCGGAGTTGGTCGCCGGCGATGAACATGTCAAAGCCGCGGGTGGGTGTGGTGTCGAGGGTGGCGGTGGGGGGGGTGGGCAGTTGGCTGGGGTCGACGCGGAGGCGGCCGATGAGGACATCGTCGCCGCCGCCGGCTTTGAGGGGTGTGGGGAAGGCGTTGGCGGGGCGGTCGTCGAGGATGCGGATGCCGCCGTAGTTGGGGTCGGTGGCGGCGGCGGCGAGTGTGCGGCGGATGTCGGCGAGGGTCGCGGGGGTGCGGAGGGTGATGTTGACGCTCTCGCAGTGGGCCCGCATGACGGGCACGCGAACGCATGTGGCGCTGATGCGGATGCTCGGGTCGTTCCAGATTTTGTGAGTTTCGGCGAGCATTTTCTGCTCTTCGACGTTCATGCCCGTGGCGGGGTCGACGGCGGAGTTGTGGCTGAAGAGGTTGAAGGCGTAAGGCTCGTGGAAGAGCGTGGCCCTGGGGGCGGCGCCGGCGAGTGCGTCGCGGGTTTCGCGTTCGAGGGCTTCCATGGCTTGCCAGCCGGCGCCGCTGGCGGCTTGATAGGTGCTGACGACCATGCGCTCGATGCCGAAGGCGCGGTGCAGGGGCGTGACGGCCATGAGCAGGATGATCGTCGAGCAGTTGGGGTTGGCGATGATGCGGCCGCGGGTGGGGCTGGTGCCCGCTTTCGTGCTGTGGGCGTTGTCGGCGTGCATGTTGATCTCGGGGACGATCAGCGCGACGTTCGGATCCATGCGAAAGGCCGAGGAGTTGTCGATCACGACCGTGCCGGAGGCGGCCATCTTGGGCCCCATGGTCTTGCTGATGCCTGAGCCGGCAGCGAGGAGGGCACAGTCGATGCCGGCGGGCCAGGCGTCGGTCAAGGCTTCGACGGTGAGGCTGGTGCCGCGGAAGGGCAGGGTGCTGCCGGCGGAGCGCGGCGAGGCGAAGACGCGCAATGCCCGCAGGGGGAAACAACGCTGCTCCAGGACGGCGAGCATTTCGCGCCCCACCGCGCCGGTCGCGCCCACCACTGCCACTGTCGGCCCCGATGCGTCAAGGTGTGCCATAGGGGGCAGGATATCGGCCAGCGGTGGAGGCGGGGTTGACCGCCGGAGGCCCGGGGGCCGGAGGTGCTCCACGCGGCGGGGGCTGGTTCCTATCGTGGATCATGGCTGGAACTACAAACGGTGTGTCGCACGCGCAGGTCAAGCCCACGGCGGCGCTGGGCGATCGGGTGTTGCGGGCGGGTGTGGTGGGCGTGGGGCGGATGGGGCGGCACCATGCGCGGGTGTATGCCACGATGCCGGGGTGCAAGCTTGTGGGCGTTGTTGACCCGAACCCGGAGCGTGCCGAGGCGCTGGCGGAGCAGTTTGACTGCAAGGCGTTTGCGACCGTTGAGGAACTGATGAAGGCCAGCGGTAGTGGGGGGGGCGGCGTGGATATCGCGTCGATCGCGACGCCGACGATTTATCACCGGGCCAGTGCCGAGCCGCTGCTGCGGGCGGGGGTGGCGTGCCTGGTGGAGAAGCCGCTGGCGGGCGATGCGGCCGAGAGCGAAGCGATCAAGCGGGCGGCGGAGGCGGGCGGGGCGGTGCTGATGGTCGGGCACATCGAGCGGTTCAACCCGATCATGCGGGCGTTGCGGCGCGAAACAGGCGGCGGGGGGGAGATCATTCCGCGGTTCATCGAAGTCATCCGCGTCAGCCCGATGACGTTCCGCAGTGTGGACATCAGCGTGGTGATGGACATGATGATCCATGACCTGGATGTGGTCATCATGCTCATGGGCGGGCGTGAGCCTGATGATGTGCAGGCCTCGGGCGTGGCGGTCATCACGGAACATGAGGACATCTGCTCGGCGCGGCTGACGTGGCGGAACCTAGGCCATGGTGGAGGCTCGTGCACCGCGAACATCACCTGCTCACGCCTGGCGCTGAAGACTGAGCGTGTGACGCGCATCACCGGTGAGAATGCGTATTGCAAGGTCGATTACGGGGCCAAGACGGGCGTGATCATCCGGCGCACAGCCAACGAGGCGCAGATGACCGACCTGCGCAGCATGTTGCGCCAGGGGGCGGACCTGAGCAACATGAAGTGGTCCGAACTGGTGCAGATCGAGGAACTGAAGATCGACGAAGGGGAGCCGATCGTCGAGGAGATCAAGGCCTTCGTGCAGGCGGTGCGGACCGGTGCGCGGCCGGAGGTCGATGCGGCGGCGGGGCTGGCGAATGTCCGCACGGCTGAGCGGATCATCGAGGCGTGCGCCCGCGAGCGCGGGGCGACGGTGCTGACGCGCTGAGGGGCGAGGGAGATCGTGATTCAAGCTTCGCCTGCGCCAGAGCCTTGGCCAGTGGCGGGGCCGAGGGCAGGCTGGTGCGGCGCGTGCCGCAGAGGGCGATGGCCAGGGCATCGGCCACATCGGGCGGGCTGGGGACTTCGGCGAGGCCGAAGGCGGCCTGCATCGCACGCTGCATCTGCGACTTGTCTGCCCGGCCGTAGCCGGTGGCGGCTTTCTTGATCTCCGCCGGGCGGAGTTCGATCAGGTCCAGATTGGCCTTGCGGGCACAGAGCAGGATGACGCCGCGGGCGTGGCCCATGACCACCGCGGTGGCCGGGTGGGCGTAGTGTGAGAAGACGGCTTCGACAGCGACGCGCTGCGGCTGCACACGCTCGATGAGGCTGACGAGATCGGCCTCAAGCTCCATCAATCGATCGCTGACGCTGGACTTGGCATTGAGGCGAAAGACGCCGGCCTCGACGACCGAGGGCTGCGAGGCGATGCTGCGGGAGAGCACGCAGGCGTAGCCCGTGAGTCGCAAGCCGGGATCGATGCCGAGGATTCGCATGAAGGGCGAGTCGGGACAGAGATGCGAGCGAGGGTTCA
>JALOQT010000277.1 GCA_025453375.1 Phycisphaerales bacterium
CGCCCGCGACGGCGCTGAGCTTGGACTGGCGATCCTGCTGGGCCTTGTTGAGTTCCTCGGTGCTCCGCGCAATCGAGCTGTCAACCTCATTGAAAATCCGAATCAGGTTGCCAGGCACCATCCGCCGCTCAAACACCAGGCTGCGAATCACCAGCCCGGACTGCATCTTGTCCAGATGCTCCTGCGCCAGTTCCTGCGCCCGGCGCTGAATCGCCTGTTCCTTGCGCAGGTCATCGATGCTCACGCTCGCCGCCGCGTGCACGATGCCGCGAAGCACCGCCGAGCCGACCATGTCCTGCTCGGCCTTGGTGTCCTCCATGCGGATGTTGCGGACAAACTCGGCAATCCGCTCCGGATCCCGCGCATACTCAACCTTCGCCAGCACGTGCCCGATCGACAGGTCGCCGGTCAACAGCATGCCATCCTGCGCCGGATCAAGCTTTGCCCGCCCCGCGTTGGCCTGGGCCGTGTCATCGGCCGTGAAGCGCTCTGCCGGGCCGAGTGATGCTGGCCAGAACTGGGCGCGAATGTCCAGCGAGCGATTACCCGTGCTGACCTTGATGATCTCCCCCAGCGGCCGCGGCAGCGACAACTGGAACCCCGGCTGCAAATCATCCGCCACCACCTGCCCCGCCCGCACGCGCAGCCCGCGCTCGCCTTCCTGGATGCTCTGCAACCCGGAGAGCAGAAACACCCCGATCAGCACGATCATCCCGATCTGCAGGAAGCGATACACAACCTTGAGTGCATCGCCCAGCGCCGCGTTGGCACTGTCCTCCGGCCGCCCCGCCGCGTCGCTGGCGCGCAGTTGCACGCTGGCAGCGCGCCGCCGCACCAGCGCCGGGCTGGCTGCAATCTCAGAACCATCCAGTTGCGGAGGAACACCCCCGCCGTTTGGCGATGTATCGCTCACCGGCTGGCCTCCTTGTTCGGCTCATCACCGCCGGCCGGCGTGGCCACCGGCGAGAGCAAGCGCGGCTGCGGAATCTCACCCTTGCCCAGTTGCGCCGCGACCGACGGATCCAGCAGGTGCAGCCCGGGCATGCTTGTCGGCAGCACCAGCGTCGTCCGCTTGCTCATCGTGTCGCGCATGAAGCGGATGTTCTGCAGGAAAACCGCCAGTCGCGGATCGACACTCTGCTGAGCGAGGAACGGCGCGCTCTCGCTGTCAGCCATGCCGCGGATCGCATCGGCCCGGCGTTCGGCAAAGCTGCGGATCTTGCGGGCCGCCTCATCGCCGGAGTTGCGAATCGTCGACGCCGCCGCCGCCCCTTCATTGGCCGCCTTGCCGGCGATGTTCCGGCGTGTCGCTTCCATGCTCTTGAAGACCTGCTCCGTCACGCTCTCGGGCAGTTCGATGCTGCTCACGCCGACGAGCACCGCCTCGACGCCGCCCGCCTGCAGGCCCGTCCCACCCACGCCCGTGGTGATCGCCCCGAGCACACGCTGCTCAAGCTGCGGCAGTTTGCTCCCGCTGCTGTCAATCGTCAGCAGGTCCGTCAGGCGGAACTGGCTGGTCTCGGCCATCGCGCTGCGGAGCTTCGCCCGAAGCGCCGTCTCAGCCGCGCGGACGTGGTCATCCTCGCGCGAGCCGGCGTTGCCGTAGCTCTGGAAGAACTTCAGCGGATCGCTGACCCGCCAGACCATGTAGGCCTCGACGATGATCTGGCGGTTGTCCGCCGTCGCCAGCGTCTCGCTGCGCGTCTGCACCAGGCGCTGGCGCGTGTCATACTTCGTGACGCTCTGGATCGGGTACGGCAGCTTGAACTTCAAGCCCGCGTCCTTGATCACCGACTCCTCCGACGCGCGGCCGAAGGTCGTCACCACGGCCGACTCGGTGAACCGCACCGTGAAGGTCATCATGAATGCCAGAATCGTCAGCAAGACGATCACGGCCACCAGCATGCGAAGAGGTTTCTGCATTGGTTGAATCCCAAATCTCAAACCACACCCGTCACACCAATCCCCACTCCACACCACGCACGAACTCCATCATCCATCATCCATCGACGCTCAGCGATTCTCCGTCGAGAAAACGTCCACCGTCGAGCCCAGGTCCTTCAGGTCCGTCTGCACGCGCAGGTCATGTACCTGATCGTGCACGATGTACAGCCGCGCGTCCTTGACGACATCGCGCAGCGTGTCGAGATACATCGTGAACATGTAGAGGTCCGGGTTGGCCTGAAACGCACTGAGCCGCCCGGCATAAGCCTCCGCCCGCCCCCGCGCCGCCATCACCCGCGTCCAGCGGTCGGCTTGTGCCCGCGCCAGAATCTGCGCCGCCTCTCCGCCCGCGCCGCTGATCAGGCCGTCAAGCTTCGCCTGCTGGGCGTTGATCTCCGCCTCGCTGGCCTTGCGGGCCGACAGTTCACTGAGCCGGTCGATCTCGCGGACGATCGCCTGGGCGTTCTCCACCGAGCCGGCCGCCTTGATCTGCGCCGCCGTCGCATCGAGTTCAGCGAACTGGCGCATCGTCGTTGCGCGAACCTGATCGCTGACGATCTGCTCATAGCTCAGCGCTGTCGCCCCCTCGTTGCCGCGCGGCGGGTGCACGCCCTCGATCGCCACAAACGTCACCTCGACGCCCGCCCCCGCCGCGTCCAGCGCGGCGCTGATGCGATTCTTCAGTTCGGCGTTCGCCGCCGTCCGCCCGCTGGAGAGAATCTGATCCTCCGTCAGCGTCGTGAGATACTTGAGAATCTCACGCTGCGCAATCGACCGGATCAGCGCATCGCGCGAGCCCGGCACCGCCAGCTTCTCAAAGCTCTCCAGCCCGCTGCTGCCGTCAGCATTGACCCGCACGCGATAATGCAGCGGCACCTCGATGACGATCAGCGACCGCGCCTCATCGACCGCGCTGCCAGTCAGGCCCGAGGCCTGCGCCAGGCTCGTGCTTGTGCGGACGAGCAGCTTCGTCTCATCCTTGACCTGATGGTCATTGGTCCAGAGGATGTGCCGCACGCCCTCGGGCGGGCGCATCGTCGCCAGTTGCACCTCGCGCAACTGCGAGACCTTGACCTTCTCGACGCGGGCAAACGGCCAGGGCAGATCAAT
>JALOQT010000278.1 GCA_025453375.1 Phycisphaerales bacterium
CGCCCAAGGCCGGGTGGTGATCGCTTCGCCACCGGATAAGGCGCCGCACGTCGCTCGACGTTTGTTCCTGCGGACGATAAGCTGACGCCATGGCGACACCCTCGACTGTCTCATCATCGCAGACTGATCTTCCAACCTCGCTGGGTGCGATGAGCGTTCAGCAGATGCTGGCCGCGACCAGCGCCAAGTCGCCCACGCCCGGCGGCGGTGCGATCGCCGGCATGACCGGCGCCCTCGCCGCCGCCCTGGCCGCGATGGTCGTTCGCTACTCGATTGGCAAGAAGAACCTGCTGGCCCATCAGCCCGCGCTGGAAGCCTCCGCCACCGCCCTCGATGCGATGCGCGACGAGTTCATCTCCCTCGGCGATCGCGATGCCCAGGCCTACGCCGCGCTCAACACGTTGCAGAAACTCCCCGCCGACGACGCCCATCGCCGCGCCGCGATGCCCGAGGCTGTTCAAAACGCCATCGGCGTCCCGCTGCGGACGCTGCGCCTCGCCCTGGACCTCGCCCGCGACTGCGCCAACCTCGCGCCGATCACCAACGCCTATCTCGCCAGCGATCTGCGCATCGCCGGCGCCCTGGCCGAAGCCGCGGCACGCGCCAGCCTCTGCAATGTCCAGGTCAACGCCCCACTGCTCGAAGACGCCGCCAAGCGCGCCAGCCTCGTCGCCCAGAGCGAAGCCATGGTCCGCGAAGCCCGCGACCTGGCCGCCCGACTCGGTGGCTGACTCGCGGGGCAGCCTTTCAACCCGCCCACCCCGAGTGGGGCAAAATGAAAATGCCCCTCTTTGCAGAGGGGCATCGTGCACTCAACATTGATTGTCCATCGCCGCGGGCCGCGCCGCAGAGCGATGCATCACCCGCCGCTCATCAGGCCTTCTGGGCCTTGATGACTTCCTCCTGCAGGCCGCGCGGCATCGCGCGATACTCCAGGAATTCCATGCTGTTGGTCCCGCGTCCCTGCGTCAGCGAACGCAGCGTGCCGACGTAGCCGAACATCTCGCTCAGCGGCACTTCGCAGGTCACGATCTTGGCGTTGCCGCGATCCTCCTGCTCGACGATCATGCCGCGACGGCTGGAGATGTCGCCCGTCACTGAGCCGAAGTAATCCTCCGGCACCGTGATGACGACCTTCATGATCGGCTCCAGCAGGATCGGCCCGGCCTGGGCCACCGCCTCGTGCAGGGCCAGACGGCCGGCCTGCTCGAAGGCGACCTGCGATGAGTCAACCGGGTGGTACTTGCCTTCGACCAGCGTGATCTTGCAGTTGATCAGCGGGAAGCCCGCCGTCACACCGGCGATCGCCGCCTGACGCGCGCCGTACTCGACGCTCGGGATGTACTCCTTGGGGATCGACCCGCCGACGACCGCATTCTCGAAGGCGATGCTGTCGCTGAAGTCCAGTTCGGCCTCCTTGGCCTGCTCCGCCGTGAACGGCTCGAGGTGGATCGTGCAGTCACCGAACTGACCGCGACCACCGGTCTGCTTCTTGAACAGACCGCGGACGTACTCGACGCGACGGCTGATCGCCTCGCGATACGAGACCTGCGGCTTGCCGACCTCGACGTTCACCTTCATGTCACGGACGAGCTTGTTCTTGATGATTTCAAGGTGCAACTCACCCATGCCGCTGATGATCGTCTGGCCCGTCTCTTCGTTGAAGTTCGAGCGGAAGCTCGGGTCCTCGCGACGGATCGTGCCCAGCGCGTCGGCCAGCTTGCGCCGGTCGTCCTGGCTCTTGGGCTCGATGCTCATGCTGATGACCGGCTCGGGGAACGTCATGCGCTCCAGCACGATCGGCTTCTCCGGGTCGCACAGTGTGTCACCGGTGTACGAATCCTTGATGCCGACGACCGCAACGATGTTGCCCGCCAGCGCCGCATCCAGCGGAATCCGGTCCTGGGCGTGCATCTCGAAGATGCGGCTGGCCAGTTCCTTCTTCCCGTTGACCGGGTTGATGACGCGCTGGCCCTTCTCCAGCTTACCGGAGTAGATCCGCATGTACGTCAGATCGCCGTGGATGTCGCTGACGACCTTGAAGACCAGCGCGCTGAACGGTGCGTTCTCGTCGTGCGGACGCGTCATCGCGATCGTCTTGTCCTTCGGGTCGGTGCCCTGCACGTCCGCCTTCTCGTGCGGGGCCGGCAGGAAGTCAATGACCGCGTCAAGGACCTTCTGCACGCCGACGTTCCGCAACGCCGCGCCGCACAACACCGGGAAGCACTTCTTCTGCACCACACCCTTGCGCAGGGCAGCCTTGATTTCCGCGACCGTCGGCTCCTCGCCGCTGAGGTACTTCTCAGTCAGTTTGTCATCCAGCTCGCTGACCTTCTCGACCATCTCGACGCGCCACTTCTTGGCCTTCTCCATCCACGCCTCGGGGATCGGGCGCTCCTCGATCTTCGCGCCCTTGTCCTCGGGGATGTAGAAGTGCGCGACCATGTTGATCAGGTCGATGATGCCCTCAAGGTCATGGCCGTGGCCGATGGGGTACTGGATCGCGATGCCGTTGGCACCGAGGCGATCCTTGATCGTCCGCATGCAGAACTCAAAGTCGGCGCCGATCTTGTCCATCTTGTTGACGAAGCACAGACGCGGCACGCCATAGCGGTCAGCCTGACGCCAGACCGTCTCGGACTGCGCCTCGACGCCTTCCTTGCCGTCAAACACCGCCACCGCGCCGTCCAGCACGCGGAGCGAACGCTCGACTTCGATCGTGAAGTCCACGTGGCCCGGGGTGTCGATCAGGTTGATCTTGTACTCAACCCCGTCCTTGGTCCAAGGGCAGGTCGTCGCGGCAGACTGAATCGTGATGCCACGCTCCTGCTCTTCCTGCAGGAAGTCCATCGTCGCAGTGCCTTCGTGCACCTCGCCGATCTTGTACGTCTTGCCGGTGTAGTACAGGATTCGCTCGGAAACCGTCGTCTTGCCGGCGTCGATGTGAGCACAGATACCGATGTTACGGATGTTATTGAAATTCTGAGCCATAGTGTCGAGTCCTTACGTGAACAGTGGTCGTTGAGTCTTGTCAATGAGCCCACATGG
>JALOQT010000279.1 GCA_025453375.1 Phycisphaerales bacterium
CACCTGACCGCCGATCAGATGAAGGCGACCGACGGCATGCTGGACCTGACCATCGAGGCCAACCTCCGCGCCCAGGCGACCACCGTCGCCACGCCGGTGCCGACCGTCGAGTAATCGACGCCTCTTGAGTCTGAACCCAACGACAGGCCCGGCCCAGCGCCGGGCCTGTCTGCTTTTGCCGCCCAGGCGTGGCGTCATCGACGGACCGTGCGCGTCTACGCTCCCGCGTGCTTCCCACGCAGCGCCGCTTCAAGATTCACAGCCCCTTCTCGCCGATGGGCGACCAGCCCCAGGCGATCGATGCGCTCGTCCAGCGGATCAACGCCTCGCAGAAATACTCCTGCCTGCTTGGCGCCACCGGCACGGGCAAGACCTTCAGCATCGCCAACGTGATCGAGCGCACCGGCAAGCCGACGCTCATCCTCAGCCACAACAAAACCCTCGCCGCCCAGCTCTACGAAGAGATGAAGGAACTCTTCCCCGACAACGCGGTGAGCTACTTCGTCAGTTACTACGACTATTACCAGCCCGAGGCCTACATACCCCAGCGCGATATCTACATCGAGAAGGACGCAAGCCGTAACGACGATCTCGACAAGCTCCGCCTCGCCGCGACGAGCAACATCCTCTCCCGCCGAGACACCATCATCGTCGCCAGCGTCTCGTGCATCTTCGGCCTCGGTTCGCCCGAGAGTTACGGCGCCAAAGTTCTCACCCTCACGCGCGGCATGGTCGTCGATCGCCGACGCCTGCTGCTGGCACTCGATGCGATGCAATACGCCCGCTCGGATATCGAGTTCACCCGCGGCATGTTCCGCGTGCGGGGCGAGGTCATCGACATCTTCCCGGCCTATGAGACCTACGCCGTGCGCGTCGAGATGTTTGGCGACGAGGTCGAACACATCCGCCTGATCAACCCGACCAGCGGCGAGGAACTGGCCGAGGAAGACAAGGTCTTCATCTTCCCCGCCAAGCACTATGTCATGCCCGAAGAACGCATGAAGCAGGCCATCGCCGACATCCGCGTCGAGCTGGATCAGCGCGTGATGCAACTGCGCCACGAGGGCAAACTGCTCGAAGCCCAGCGCCTCTTGGCCCGCACGAAGTATGACATCGAGATGATGGAAGAAGTCGGCTTCTGCCAGGGCATCGAGAACTATTCGCGCCACCTCGACGGCCGCCCGCCCGGCACCAAGCCATGGACGCTGATGGACTACTTCGACTACGCCCCCGAGCCATGGAGCGACACACCCGAAGGCTCAACCAGCGCCAGCCCGACTGACAACCAAGCCCACGCCGACCGCCACCTCTATCGCCTCACCAAGCGCCCCGAGCATGACTGGCTGCTGGTCATCGACGAAAGCCACGTCACGCTGCCGCAGGTCCGCGCGATGTTCAACGGCGATCAGATGCGCAAGCAAGTCCTCGTCGATCACGGCTTCCGCCTCCCCAGCGCGCTTGACAACCGCCCGCTGAAGTTCGATGAGTTCGAAAACGTCGTCCCCCAGGTGCTCTTCGTCAGCGCCACGCCCGGCGATTACGAACTGGCCAAGGTCGAGGGCGTCGTCGCCGAGCAGGTCATCCGCCCGACGGGCCTGCTTGATCCGACGATCGAAGTCAAGCCCGCCAAGGGCCAGGTGCCGGACTTGCTGGAACGCGTCAAGCAGCGTGTCGCCACGGGCGACCGTGTGATCGTCACCGCGCTGACCAAGCGCCTCTGCGAAGACCTGACGATGTACATCCACGAGCAGGGCCTGCGCGTGCGATATCTGCACAGCGAGATCGATACGCTCGCCCGCCTGGAAATCCTCACCGACCTGCGCAAGGGTGACTTTGACGTGCTCGTCGGCGTCAACCTGCTGCGCGAAGGCTTGGACCTGCCCGAAGTTTCGCTCGTGTGCATCCTCGACGCTGACAAGGAGGGCTTCCTGCGCTCAGGCCGCAGCCTGATCCAGCAGATCGGCCGCGCCGCTCGAAACGTCAACGCCCACGTCGTGATGTATGCCGACGAGATGACCCCCGCCATGTCCGCCGCGATCGGCGAGACCGCCCGCCGTCGCGCCAAGCAGGAGGCCTACAACCAGGCGCACGGCATCACGCCCAAGACCATCATCAAGAGCATCCGCCAGGGCATGGAGCGAGAGCTGGCCGCCAGCCGCACCGCCCGCACCGCCGCCCGCCTCACCGAGCCGGAGTTCCAGTTGCAGGAACTCATCGCGACGCTGGAGGGCGAAATGCTCGAAGCCGCCGCCGCCATGGAGTTTGAGAAAGCCGCCCGCCTGCGAGATCAACTCACCGCCCTGCGCGCCGGTAAAGGCGCCGCCGCCGGCAAGAAAGCAACCGACACACTCCGCCGCAGCGATATCGACGGCGGTGCGAGTGGAGGCAGTGGCGGAGGCAGCAATTCATCGGCCGAGCGCAAGGCCGGCATGCCGGGCGTCCGCGCCAGCAAGAAGGGCAAGAAGAAGGGCAAGTTCATGGACGGCCAGGCCTGAGTCACTGCGGCCGGGGGGGGGCTGTGTCATGGGCTGTGTCACGGGCTGCGACTAGCGCTGCGACTGGGGCAGCGGCGGCAGCGTGTCCGCCACCGGCGTCGTCGGCGCCGTCAGCCGCCGCGCGTGGAGCACCAGCCCGCCAGGCAGCGTGCTCAGCCGCACCGGCAGATCGCCAGGTGCCGCGCTCACAGGCGTCGACCCACTCAGCCCCACCGTCGGCAGCGGCAGCAGGTCCGACAGCAGTTCGCGCAGTTTGTTCTGCGGCAGAAACGTCGCCACCGCCCGCAGCGATACCTCGCCCGACCCCGCCGGCACAATCGCCGGGAGCTCAAACCGCTCGACACTTCCCGGCCCGATGGCCACTTTCGTCTCGCGCGTGATCGTCATGCCCGCGCTGGTGCCGCTCGCGTCCACGCCGCGCACGTCATACTCAACGATCGTCAGCGGGATCGGCCGATCGCTGGTGTTCTTCGCGTCGATCACCAGTTGCACCAACTGCGCCCCACCACCCTCAGCACCAGCCGCCCCCTGCGCATACGCCCCAGCCAGGGCCCGCCCGACCGCACGCCTGAGAGTGCGCCGCGCCATGCGAAGGTGAATCAGCCGTGTATGACATTCCAGTGTGGCGAGCCATGCGTCGAGGATATCAGCCGCCGGATGGCGATGTTGTCGGCCCATGTCCGTCGCGCCCCGGTGGCTCATCACGCCGCTCGTCACCCACCGCCTCGCCCACCGCCTCGCGCAGCACCGCCTCGTCCCGCTGGCCATCCTTCTTATACACCAGCCGCGTCTGGGCATACTGCTCAGGGCTGACCTTCAAATCCGGCGTCTGCCCCGCCTGATGCTGGCGATGCAGGTGCTTCAAAAATGGCACGCACCACCCACACCCCGTCCCCGCGCCCAGGCATTCCGACACCAGCGACACCACCGGCGGGTTCTCCCGCGCAAGAAACGTCCGCACCTTCCGCAGGCTCACGCGAAAGCACAGGCAGACTTCATCATCCGGGTGCATGTTCGATCGTAGAGGTGCCGGCCGCTCAGCCCGGCAGCGGGTAGCGCATCGCAATCATCGTCGGCATCGGCGGATACTCCAGCCGCACCCGCGCGACGATGAACTCATCGCGCACGCGCCCGATCGATTGCACCGCCTCATCAATCAGCATCGAGTATCGCTCGATGTCATCGCTCTGCGCCGTCGATGCCTGCATCATCCGCACCATCGCCCCCAGCGGGATGTTCGGGCACGCCGGGTTGCCCGTGGCCGTCGACGGCTGGATCGACGCGCCCGGCAGCAGGCTCCAGGCTAGCAATTCCGGGTGCAAGGCAAAGTCCATCGTGCGATGGATCAGCAGGTCCAGTTGCAGCACCTCCGCCGGCGTGTTGATCTGCGTCAGATGCGCACCGATCTGGTCCTGGCCGCTCCGTTTGGCAGACAGCGCCCCGAGTGATCGCCAGCCCACGACACAATCAACCATCCCAGTCAGGCCCAGCGGGCTGTCGCCCACCAGCAGCCGCGTCGTCCCGTCATGACTCTTGGCCGTCAGCATCTCCGGCAGCGAGGGCGAGCAGAATCGCCGCATCAGCGGAACACCCTCCGCACCCACATTGCGCACGCCCTCAGGATCTATCGGATCCAGCGGCACGCCGTTGATCGCCGCTCCATCATCCCCGATCGTCCGCCGATGCGCCACCGGCCAGGGCGTGTTGGCCCGCAGCCGCGTCAGCCCATAGAGTCCCGAGATCGTCGCCAAATCCAGCTTCTCGGCCGCCTTGCGGCTCGGCGCGACGACATGCAGCGCAATCTGTGCCCGGGCCTGCACGCCAAACAGCGCCGCATTGCCCAGGAAGGCCGACTTGCGGTAATGCTCATGACGCTCGCCGGTGTGCCGCATCAGGTTCAGCAGCATCATCTCCAGCGTCTCGCGATCGGCGCAGTGGCGCTCAATGCACGACTCCAGATCATCCAGCGCCTGCTGCACGCTGGCCACCTCATGCGGCGAAGCTCCGCCCTTGCTCAGCGCCGACAACGCCAGCTTCGCCCCCGCCCGCCCAGGCAGCCGGCACACCGCCGCCAGCGGGTCCTCATCAGTCACCACCCGCGCCAGCTTCCACGCCAGGCTCTTGTCCAGGCGCAACTGGCGCCCCAGCGCCTGCGGCTTCTGCGGATCGACATGGCATGCCGTCAGCGCTACCGCCAACGCACTGCGCACCTGCGCCGCCGCGGCGAGCACCTCCGTTCGAAAGTCGCTGGTCGTCATCGATTGGTTCACGGGGCGAAGGATCTGCGTCATGGGCCCTATTCCGGTGATGAAACACCCGTAACGCAAGGTGCGGTCGTCCGAAGCCGTTGCGGCTCCTTAAGGACCTTTTGTGCCCTCAAGTCGATCCAAAATCTCTTCCGAGTCTACAGAAAGTGTTGTTTTCG
>JALOQT010000280.1 GCA_025453375.1 Phycisphaerales bacterium
CGAACTGCAGCGGCGCGCCGGAGCGGAGGCTGAGCATGGGCATCGAGCCGCTGCGGCCGGAGACGGTGTTGGCATCGCCCGCGCCGCGACCGATGGACGCCACTTCGCTGGCGCTGGCGCGAATCTCGGCGGCCTGGTCGCGCTCGGCGGCGTCGCGCAGGATCGCGCGCTGGCGGACGATCGCGTCGCGCTCACCCGGATCGGCCAGGCGGACGCGCGGGTCCCACTGCGGGTTTTTGTCAAACCAGGCGACGACCTCGGCGGGGTAGCCGAGCATGGCCACTTCGGGGAGCAACTGGTTGAACTGGCGGAACCACCCGCGGATGAAGCCGTCATCGATCACGACGTCTGCGTCGAGGATCTCGCCGGTCTCCGGGTGCACGCGGCTGGGGCCGATGGCGAAGCCCAGGTCGCTGCTGGTCCAGCGGATGAAGTTGTAGCGGACATCTTCGGGGTCTTTGTCCATGTGGGCGCCGGTGGTGGCGTCCTGCTGGTAGACCTCGATAGCTTCATCGATGCCGATGCGGGCGAAGGCCTTGTTCCACTCCAGCACGCCTTCGCGGACGAAGCGGCGATACTGCACCGGGACGGTCGCTTCGATGTAGAAGACGATCGGCTGCTTGGGGGGGCTCATGCGCAGTTTCGGGTCGCGCTTTTCGATGCGCCAGCGGTTGACGTAGCGAACCCACTGAGTGTCTTCCTTCTGGCGGGCGATGTCGCGGAAACTGGTGGTGAAGAAGCCGACGCGCTGGTCGGCCTCGCGCGGGACGTAGCCGGTGTTCTGCGGGATGAGGCTGATGCTGTGGTGAACGGTGACGAGCGTGCCGCTGCGGTCGGGGACTTCGAAGGCGACTTCGCAGTTGTTGGGGAAGGCCTTGGCTTTGGCGATTTTGACCAGATCTCGCTGGCCACCCTGGATCATCATGCCGACGAACTTGTCGGAGCGGCCGATGAACAGGGCGGTGAGGTCGATGACGGGCCCGCCGCCGGGGCCGATGGCGAGGATGGGGACATCGACGACGACGCGGTCGGTGAAGAGGCGTTCTTCGCTCTTGCGGCTTTCGGCATCGCCGGTGGTCTTGGTGCCGGTGTTGACTTCCATGAGGGCGAGGCGCTTGTCATAGCGGCGCCAGTAGCCGTAGAGCTCGCCGAACTGAATGCCTGTGGCGGGGACGCCGCCGGCGAAGGTGGTGGCGATGAAGATGCGCTGACGGTCAAAGCCCTGGGGCAATTCGGCGAGGAGGCGGCCGTCCTTCTCGCGGCGCCAGAGGGTGTAGAAGGACTTTTCGTCCGAGCCGCCACCACTGACGACGCGTTCGAAGCCCTTGGTGACGTCCTTGAAGGGCGGGAACTCGGGTGGCTCTTTGGCGCTGGCGCCGGGGCCGCCTGGGCCGGGCTTGTTCGCGGCGGGGGCGTCATCGCCGTCGTCCTGCGCGAGGGCGGCGGCACTGAGGACCGACGCGGCCAACCCTGCGACCATCATCACCCGCCAAACGCGATCCATGCTCGTGCGCATCGTGAAATCTCCGTGATTGAGGAACGAAGGGATATCGGCGGAGATGCGCGGGGTTCGGGAGATTTCGGGGGGAGTCGTTGACGCGGGAACAAGAGCTACTCGTACTTGGCCAGCTCGAAGCGAAGATGTTCGTGAAACTCCTGTGCGGCAATGACGATCGCTTTGCCGGGGGGAATCGGGAAGGCTGCGATCTCGAGACCTTTGAGGATCATGTCCTGAAGGTCACAGGTCATAAACTCATGAAGGTCTAGCTCGCGAATGGTGCAGCGGGGCCACTCAGTGGCGGCGATTGGCACGTTTGTTAGATACGCCTCGGCGAATCTCGGGTGCGGCCAGAGCGGCAGTTGGGCAAGGTTATCCTCACCCGCGGCGATCATGCACGGTCCGTCGGGGCCTTTGAGCAGATAGAGTTTTTGGGTGTCAGCGAGCTTTTTGATGCAATAGCCGTATCGCTTCGCGGCGTTGTGAAGCGACATCATCGCCAAGAACTGCGCGTCAGGAAGCTCGTAGGGCACGGGTGACTTTACGTGAGCCGCAGTGGGCGGCGGGCGGGGACGCCCGCCCCACCTGGGCGAGTGGTGCCTACACCCCTCGAATCACCTGCAGCGCCGGGGCGAGGAGGCCGATGGTGTCGCGTGGGAGGATGCGGATGGCAAAGCCGCCGGCGCGGTTGAGGGGTTCGAGGGCGATGTGGGTGTGCGCGGCGGTGCCGACGGGGTCAGGAGTGATTGGGGCGTAGCCCAGCGCGGCCAGGGCGAGGGTGGGGCAGGTGGTGGTGGGAGTGGAGGGAGGTGTGGCGGGTGCGATGGCCAGGGGGCTGACGAACCAGATGCGTTTGAAGGTGACGAGGGGTTCGGCGTGGGTGGCGTGGGGGGTGTGGGGGTCGATGCGGACGAAGCAGTCGCTGCCGGGGGTGACGGGTTTGGCGGGGGAGAAGATGACGATGTCGCCCGGCTCATAGCGCGGGGCCATGCTCATGCCGACGATCTGGCATGCGAAGGCGTCGACATCCCATCCGGCTTCGCGGGCGATGGCGGTGGCGATGCGCCGGTCACTCCAGCCAGCGGGGTGGCCGAGGTCGGCGTGGGCGGTGGCTTCGCCGGCTTGCACGACGTTCATGAGCGGGACGGTGCGGAGCGCGGCGTGATCGCGCAGGGGGCGCAGGTCGCGCGGACGGTGATTGGTGCGTGATGGGGCGGGGGTGGTGAGTGGGGAGGTGGGGGTGGGGGTGTTGGCCCAGCGGTTGAGGATGCCGCGGGCGTGGAGAGCGTCCAGCGAGAGGCCGGAGGCGAGGGCGGCGTGCATCTCGGCGCGAACGCGGGCTTTGGCGTCGTCGCTGGTGGTGGGGTCGTGGTGGGCGTGGTGGGAGTCGGTCGTAACGGTTTGATGGTCGTCGGCTTCGAGGCGTGCGTGGCGGGCTTGGCGGGCGGGCTCGGCCAGGTCGCCTGGGCCGAGGGCGAGGGCGGCTTCGAGGCGGGCGATGACGGCGCGTGAGGGGACGCCGACGTTTTTGGCGTTTTCG
>JALOQT010000281.1 GCA_025453375.1 Phycisphaerales bacterium
CGCTGACAGAGATCGTGGGCAAGGTGCTGGCGGCACTGAGCTAGTCGCCGCTCTCTGGGCCCTTTGCGCGGAGCCCCCCCACGCGGAGGCGCGGAGGAGAGGCCTTGAACTCAAAGGGCTCAAAGGGCGCAAAGAAGGCAGAGGGGTGGGAGCGGCAGGGCGACGTCGGAATCAGGCCGTGCCGCGGTTCTTGGCAGCAAGAGCCTTTCGCTCTGTTTCTGTATCTCTGCCTTTCCCCACAATCTCTTTCTTCTGCGTTGTGTTCTTCTTCGCGCTCTTCGAGCCCTTCGAGTTCAACCCTGCATCTTCTCCGCGCCTCCGCGTGGGGGGGCTCCGTGCAATAGCCTCAAGTTGACACTTTGGCCCCAACAGCAACAGCAGCCCCCGTCCGCACCCAGCGGTTCAGGGTGCTGTCGCTCAGCAGGCGGTCGCGGGCTTCGGCGCTGGTGGCGTAGCGGCGCATGATGGCCGCGGCCAGCAGGCCCATGAACATCGGCTGCGGGCGCAGCGGGCGGCTGGTCAGTTCCGGGTGGAACTGCCCGCCGATGAAGAACGGGTGCGTGATGGCCGGGCCGTTGCTCGTCGGCATGCCCGCGTGGCTGGCGATGCCCGCGGCGGTGTGATGCGGGTGGGGGGGGATGATCTGCGGCGCCGGCAGTTCGAGGATCTGCATGATCGGCTGCTTGGGGTGGCGCCCGCTGAAGATCAGCCCCGCTCGCGTCAGCGCTTCGATGTAGTTCGGATCGACCTCGTAGCGATGGCGGAACCGCTCGCGCACGCTCGTCTTCTTGCCGTAGAGCATGTGCGCCAGCGAGCCTTCGGTGATCAGCACATCCTGCCCGCCCAGACGCATCGAGCCGCCGAGGCCTTCGATCTTCTTCTGGTCCGGCAGTTCGCTGATGAGCGGGTTGAGCGTCCCGGGGTCAAACTCCGTGCTGTTGGCATCATGCAGCCCCAGCACGTGGCGGGCGTATTCGATAACCGCGACCTGGAAGCCCAGGCAGATGCCCAAGTACGGCACCTTGTTCTCGCGACAGTGACGCACGCACTGAATCTTCCCCTCGACGCCGCGCTTGCCGAAGCCGCCGGGCACGATCACGCCATCAAGATGCGCGAGGCGCGAGGCCACGTTGCCCTCGGTCAGTTCGGTCGTCTCGATCCAGTGCAGTTTGACCTGCGTCTCGAGTTTCGCCGAGCAGTGCTCGACGGCCTTGTCGATGCTGGCATAGGCATCGCGCAGGTGCGCGTACTTGCCGGTGATGCCGATATCCACCACGCGCGGCTTGGGCCGCGTCAACCCGCGGACAAACTGCCCCCAGCTCTCGCGCATCCGATCCTCCTGCGGCGCATCGACGCGATCGTGCAGGGAGAGAATGCTCAGAATCTCGCGGTCAAGGCCCTCGGCCCGCATCTCATCGGGGATCGTGTAGATGCTCGGCCGATCGTGCATGCTGAACATCCGCTTGGGCGGGACGTTGCTGAACATCGCGATCTTCTCAGAGACCTTCGGGCTGACCGGCTCCTCAGCGCGGCAGGCCACCACGTGCGGCTGGATGCCCGCTTCCATGAGTTTGCGCAGGCCCAGCTGCGCCGGCTTGCTCTTCTGCTCCCCCAGCGCGTTGGGCTTGATGACATACGTCAGGGCGACAAAGCAGCAGTTGCCCGGCCCTTCCTCAAAGGCCAGCTCGCGCAGGGCCTCGATGTAGAAGCAGTTCTCATAGTCGCCGACGGTCCCGCCGACTTCGATGAAGACCACATCCGCCGGGCGACGCCCATCGCCGAACATCGCCAGTTCGCGGATCTTGCGTTTCACCTCGCCGGTGACATGCGGGATCATTTGCACGTCGCGCCCGAGATACTGCCCCTCGCGCTCGCGCCCGAGGATCTCGCTGAAGATCTGCCCGCTGGTGGTGAAGTTGCGACGCGTGAGGTTCTGATCCAGCATCCGCTCATACGTCCCCAGGTCCATGTCGCACTCGGTGCCGTCTTCAAGGACGAAGACCTCGCCATGGCGATAGGGGTTGAGCGTGCCGGCGTCGATGTTGAGATACCCCTCCATCTTCATCGGGCAGACGCACAGGCCCTTGTCGCGGAAGAGCTTGGCGAGGCTCGCCGAAAAAATCCCCTTGCCCAGCCCGGACATGACCGTGCCAAAGACGACGATGTACTTGTGCGCCCCCTTGCGATAGCCGGGCGGCTCGGGGCTGTAATACTCGCTGGCGCTGGTCGCGCTGGTCTCAGCGACGCTGGCCAGCAACCCGGCACTATCGACCGCCGCGCCGGTGCGCCCGGTGGCGGTGGCGAGATCCTCTTCATCCTCGGGCAGCGGCTTGCTGTCGGCGGCGAGGCGTGTCGGGAGAGTGGGGGGCGTGGGGGGCGTGGCGGGCGCGACCAACGGCGAACTGGCAACCTCGCCAGCCAACTCGCTGGCCGCCGGTCCGGACAAGGGGGCATCGACCCGGACGGCGCGTGCAAGCAGCCGACCGGACACATCAGTTTGATGATCGCCGGGCATTGGGCAGTGTAGACCGGCCAGAGGGGGAAGGGGGGAAGCGACGGAGCGACGAAGCGACGAAGGGAGAGGGATCGAGGGATCGAGGAGCGGCATCGCTGCGCGACGAGACTTATCTGGTCAGTCGTCGTCGGGCCTGGCGATCACCGGGCCGTCATCGGCAAGGACTGCGCACCGCGTCGCCACCGCGGCCCTCCCCGTCGCCACGATGTGGCGTGACCTTGCCACCGTTTGGTCTTCGGTCACAATCGTTCGGGTGCTGGTCGCGATCGAGCGAGGGGTGGTGGCGACTTTCTGCCGGTCGATGACGACCGGACGCCGTCCGGTCGCCATCGGTCCCCGTCCGGTCGCTATCGACCGCGGATTCGTGGTGACCATCACTCACGCCGATGCGCGGGCCGCACGCAAGGCCAGCAGGCCTGCGAAGATTCCGAACAACCAGCGTCGCGAAGCGACACCTCCCCTGATCCCTCGGCCCTCGGCCCTCGGCCCTCCGCCCTCCGCCCT
>JALOQT010000282.1 GCA_025453375.1 Phycisphaerales bacterium
CTTCTACGCCGCGATGTACTGCGCCGAGATCACCACCCTGCTGATCCACGATCACGACCCGCATCCCGAACTCTTCGACGCGCTGCTGTCCGCCCTGCGCGGGCTCAACCGCGGCTCGATCCACCCCACGCTCAGCCACTATCAACTCGCCCTGCTCACCCACACTGGCTACGCCCTTCAGACCCATCAAGACGTTCTGACCGCCAAGCCCCTCGCGGCCCGCGCAGTCCTGCACTTCCTCCCCGCCCAGGGCGGCTTCACCAGCGCCACCGCCGCCGACCTCGCCGCCATCACCCCCCCGCCCGACGCCTGGCCCGTCCGCGGCTCGACCGTCACCCTGCTCCGCACACTGCTCGACGCGCAACTTTTGCCCGATGCGTCCGAGAACCTCGCCACCGACGACGCCTCACCACATCCAGAGCCCGACGCCCCAGCCGACCACTGGTCCCGCGCCGGCCGCTTGCTGGCCACATTTCTCTGCCGCCTGATCGAAAGCCCCCCCAAGACGCTGCCACTGGTCTACCCAGACGCTACAACCGTCACCACATCGCCTGCTCGCCGTCGCTGATCGATACAGCCCGATTCTCTGAACACCTGTTGGAGTGGGCAATCTTCATTTCTTTGAAGGCCGGGGGTGAAGTTTCACCATGTTTCAGCCGATGCACCCCACAGATTCGTGGGCCTCGCCCGTGTATCGGTCTGTGACATGAACCCAGAAATGCTCAATCGCGTGCTTCGGTGTGACAGGCTTCCCAGCCTGCCCGCCATCGCCATGCGCGTCATCGAACTCACCAGCGACCCCAAGGTCTCCATGAAGGAGATCGCCGAGGTCATCGCCAACGACCAGGGCCTCTCCTCCAAGGTGCTCCGCACCGTCAACTCCAGCTTCTACGGCCTGGCCAAGCCCTGCTCGACGATCAACCAGTCGATCGTCATGCTCGGCATGTCCAGCGTCAAGACCCTCGCCCTGGGCTTCTCGCTGGTCTCCAGCCTCAAGAAGAATGCCAACAACGGCTTTGACTTCCCGACCTACTGGCGCCGCGGCCTGCTCACGGGCGTCGCCGCCAAGTGCATCAGCCGCGCCGCCAAGCTCGGCCACGAGGAAGAGTGCTTCCTCGCAGGCCTGCTGCAGGACGTCGGCATGATCGCGATGTATGAAGCCCTGGGCGACGAATACATCAGCGTCCTGGCCAAGACCGGCGGCGACCACCGCCAGCTTATCAAGCTCGAACTGCAGGAACTGGAAATCAGCCACGCCGAGGTCGGCGCCATGCTCGCCGCCCGCTGGAAGCTGCCCCCCGAGCTGCAGATCCCCATCAAGTTCCACGAGCGTCCGCAGGCCGCCCCGCAGGATCACATCGACTGCTGCTACGCCGTCAGCCTGGGCAACATCGCCGCCGATGTGCTCTGCGCCGCCGAGCCGAGCGTCGTGCTCAAGAAGTTCTACGCCAAGTGCGAGGAGTGGTGCCAGATCACCCCCGCCAAGGCCGACGAACTGATGAACACCATCAGCCAGGGCGCCAAGGAAGTCGCCAAACTCCTCGAAGTCGACGTCGCGTCCTTCAACGACCCTGCCGCCGTCCGCGCCAAGGCTGATGAGCAGCTCCTGGCCATCACCGTGCCGATCAAGCCCGACGCTGCACCCGCTGGTGACGTCGTCGCGACCATCGGCGGTTCGGGCGCTCCGGGCGAGGTTTCCAACGCCATCGCCGGCAACCTCGATCCCTTCACCCTCCTGCCCAGCCGCGTCATCTTCAGCCAGAATCTTGTCGCGATGGTCGAGCAGCTCCAGGCCGGCGGCGGGCCCTTCTCCGTCGCTCTTTTGGCGATCGACGGCTTCGCCGACATCGAAGCCGAACAGGGCGAGGCCTACACCGATGCCTTCCTCCGTCTCATCGGCGAAGAGTTCCGCACCCTCGAAAGCCAGGCCGTCATTCCCTGCGCCACCGATCGCGGCAGCTTCGCCCTGGTGATGACCGCGACCGACCGCTTCACCGCCACGCGCATGGTCGAGAACTTCAAGGCCCGCGTCGCCGCCAAGGCCATCGCCGTCAAGCCCCCGGGCATGACGAGCGTCGAAATCGCCGCGACCTTCTCCGCCGGCCTCGTCACCCTCGATGATGCGACGCGAGCTCGCTTCGTCAGCATCGACGCCGTGATGGACACCGCCACCCGCGCGCTCAACGCCGCACAAAACGCCGGCTCCAACGTCCTGCGCGTCTTCGTGCCCAAGGCCGCGGCGTAAGCACCCCGCCACCTCGCCCGCCACGCACCCCAGCGTCAGTCGTTCTACCCTCCGGCCATGTCCGGCTCGGCGTTGCCGCCTTCTATCGCAGTTATCGGTTCAGGCGCCATCGGCCTCTCGATCGCCGCGCGCCTCGCCCCGCACGCCAGCGTCACGCTCTACACCGCTGACGATCTGCATGACACGACCTCCAGCCGCGCCGGCGCCGTCTTCTCCGCCTTCGACGCCGCCGAGCTCTCCACCGTCCTGAAGGATTCCGCCCGCATCTTCGCCGGCCTCTCCCGCACCGACCCTGCCAGCGGCGTCACCCTCCGCCCCAGCCGCGAATACGCACCCCCCGCCCGCTGGCACGCGCCCCCCGCCTGGACGCACCTCGTCGCCGCCACCCTGGGCACCACCGTCGAGACGCTTCCACCCACCGGCCCATATGCCGGCGGCTTCCGCCTCACCGTCCCGCATATCGACATCACCCGCTACATGCCCTGGCTCCGCCAGCGCGCCCTCGACGCCGGCACCAACATCATCATCCAGCGCGTCACGCACGTTGACGAGCTCTTTGACCAGGGCCACCAGGCCATCATCAACGCCTCAGGCCTCGGCGCCCGCACCCTCGCCCCCGACCCGGCCGTCCGCCCCATGCGAGGCCAGGTCCTGCACGTGGCCAACGACCTCGGCCTGACCGAAGCCCTCGACGCCGCCGAGCCCGACGGCCACATCACCTACATCTACCCCTTCGCCAACCACATCGTCC
>JALOQT010000283.1 GCA_025453375.1 Phycisphaerales bacterium
CAGCCAGGGCGACTTTCCCCCGTCGATTTCCTATGATCCCCCTTCGGCTTGCGTTCGGGTGCCAGCGTGGCGTCCGTCGCGGCCTCCTCCGCCTCTCGCCCATGCGTGAACTTCGCGGCATTCCGGTCTCTCCTGGCGTGGCCATTGGCCCGCTCTTTGTCGTGGAGGACCAGAAGCGCCGCATCGCCCGCCGCACCATCGCCCCCGAGGCCGTCGCTGGCGAGCTAGCCCGCATCGACCGCGCCCTGGCCGCCAGCATCGCCGAACTCAGCGAACTGCGGACCAAGACCCAGGCCGAGCTGGGCGACGAAGCCGCCAAGATCTTCGCCTTCCACATCGGCATGCTCGCCGACCGCAGCCTCACCGGCCCGATGCGAGCCGGCGTCGAGAAGGACCTGCTCACCGCCGAGTTCGCCGTGGCCAGCAGCCTCGAGGCCCTCGCCGCGAAGTTCGCCAGCTTCGGCGAAGGCGCCTTCAAGACCAAAGTTGACGACGTCAACGACCTGGCCCAGCGCGTCCTCCGCCACGTCATCGGCGAGCCGGCCACCCGCCTGGCCGATCTGCGCGACCCCGCCGTCGTCGCCACGCGAGACCTCACGCCCAGCCAGGCCGCCTCGTTTGATCGTGACCGCGTCCGCGGGTTCGTCACCGAGACCGGCGGCAAGACCGGCCACACCGGCATCTTCGCCCGCGCGATGGGCATCCCCGCCGTCGTCGGCGTCAAGGGCATCATGGACGCCGCCCCGTCCACCGCCGGCGCGATGATCGTCGTCGATGGCGACAGCGGCCGCATCATCATCGACCCCGATGCCGAAACCCTCGCCCACTACGAGCGTGCCCGCGAGCGTGACCGCCTCTTCCGCCTCAAGCTCGATGACCTCCGCGAGCTGCCCAGCATCACCGCCGACGGCGTGCCCATCGAACTGCTGGGCAATATCGAGTTCCCGCGCGAAATCGCCGCCGTCCTCGCCGCCGGCGGCACAGGCATCGGCCTCTACCGCACCGAGTATCTCTTCCTGGCCACGGACAAGGAACCGACCGAGGCCGAGCACTTCGCCGCCTACAGCGCCTGCGTCACCGCCCTGGCCGGCCGCCCGCTGACGATCCGCACGATGGACCTCGGCGCCGACAAATACACCCAGGCCCGCGCCGAAAACCCCGAGCGCAACCCCATGCTCGGCTGCCGAAGCATCCGCTACTGCCTCCAGCACCCCGCGATGTTCAAGCGCCAGCTCCGGGCCATCCTGCGGGCCAGCGCCCTGGGTCCGGTGAAGATCATGTTCCCGCTGGTGACCACGCCCGAGGAGTTCCGCCGGGCACGCTTCTTCCTGCGTGACGTGATGGAAGACCTGCACGACGAAGGTTTGGCCTTTGATCGGAATGTGCCCGTCGGGATGATGGTCGAGGTGCCATCTGCCGCTCTTTGCGCGGAAATGTTTGCCCGCGATGCAGATTTTTTCTCAATCGGCACCAATGACCTCGTGCAATACACCTTGGCGGTCGATCGAACCAATGAGTTGGTCGCCGGGATGTACAACCCGGCCAACCCCGCGGTGCTCGCGTTGATCCGACAGACGATCCACGCCGCTGAGCACGGCGGGCAGGACGGCCGGGGCATCCCCGTCTCCTGTTGCGGCGAAAGCGCCGGCGAGCTTGAACACGCCCTGCTCCTGATCGGCATGGGCCTGCGCAGCCTCTCGGCCTCGGCTCCGGCCCTCCCGGCCGTGAAACGCCTCGTCCGCAGTGTTACAATCCCCCAGTGCGAGGATGTGGTCAAAAAGGCCACCGCCCTCGATTCCGACGCGGCGGTCATCAGCTATTTGCGTGATGCGACGCGGAAGATCATCCCTGAGGCCCTCGGCGGACGTTCCGCCGACTGACTCAGGACCAGACAACCGGCGCGGCGCCCGACAGGCACGCGCCACATGGACACCGGTCGCCCGCGACCCCCCGCGTCTCTCGCCTCGCCCGCACGCTTCACGCATGTCGGCAAAGCCAAGGCCCGGATGGTGCGCTCGGGCGGCTCGCCGACTTCCGCCGCTGCGCCTCGCGCCGCGAACGACATCGGCTTGAGCCCGGCACCTCGCCGGCGACCCTCGATGTGCTGCCACCCCCTTGTGCGCCCTGCGCACGCAAAGGTCGGCAGGCGGGTTCTGGACGTGCCTTGCGCTTGTTGCGCAGCACGCCGGACTTCCCCGCGGCAGCCTGACAGATCCGCCGATCGTGCGCCCCTTCAAGGTCGCCCGCTCAGCGGAACGGCACACCGAAGGCCCACCACGCCTTCTCGTCCATGCGGCGCACACTCTCGGTCGCCTCGCCCACAGCGAGCAGCGCGGCATGATGCCACGCTGCAACAGAAAGGGCCAACCATGGCCGAGAGCAGCAAAGACAAAGTCAAGCGTCAACTCATCATCAACTACATCCCGGGCGAGGAATGTCGCGTCGCGGTCGTCAACAACGGCCGCCTCGATGAGTTCTTCAGCGAGAAGCGCGACAGCGTCTCGCACGTCGGCAACATCTACGTCGGCCGAGTCACCAACGTCGAGCCGGCCATCCAGGCCGCGTTCATCGACTTCGGCCTCGAGCACGCCGGCTTCCTGCACGTCACCGACGTGCACCCCTACTACTTCCCGGGCGAGGATGGTGACGCGGGTGACGCCGCAGGCGCCACCGAGCGCGTCGGCAAAAAGACCCCGCGCCGCGAACGCCCGCCGATTCAGGACATCTTCAAGCGCGGCCAGGAAGTCGTCGTCCAGGTCCTCAAGGAAGGCGTCGGCTCCAAGGGCCCGACCGTCACCAGCTATCTCAGTATCCCGGGGCGATACCTGGTCATGATGCCGCAGATGGACAAGGTCGGCGTCTCGCGCAAGGTCGAAGATGAAGAGCTCCGCAAGAAGATGGTCGCCATCCTCGACCAGCTCGACTTGCCCGACGGCTTCGGCTTCATCCTCCGCACCGCCGGCCTCGATCGCACCAAGACCGAACTGAAG
>JALOQT010000284.1 GCA_025453375.1 Phycisphaerales bacterium
ACTGGGCCGACGGGGCAGGAAGTTCGCTCAAGATGGCCATCGCCGACCGTGCCGCCAGGCTTTCAGCCCGCATCCACGCCGCGATCAATCAAACGGATTGGTCGCGGGCTTCTGCACGTCATAGGTCTGCACCGCCATGATCTTCCAGTCCGGCTGGCGCTCCCCGCCCGGCCAGCGATTGCCGCGCGTCGTCGTGTCAGTGTCGCGCGTATGGCGAATCTGAATCTTGTGCGCCTGCGTGACGCCAAAGACCGACAAGTCAATCGCCACACCAGTCATCTCCTGCGTCCCGGTCTGACGCAAGTTGTTGTCAAACGTGCCAACTCGCGCGATCTCGTTGGTCTTCACGCCATCGGCCGAGCCAAACGCAACCGGCTTGCCCGTCAACTGACCGTTCGCGTCCACCAACTGCATCGTGATCCACGAGTTGCCGCCGCCGGCCCCGCGCTCAAAGAAGATCAGTTCCGGCGTGCCATCCGGCTCTGGATTGTCATCCTTGATCGGCTTCTCAAAGGCGATGTTGAAGTGCCACGTCGGCTCGCCCTGCATGTCCACCAGGTAGTTGAGATTCTGATTCCCAAGTGCCGCCAGCACCAGATGCTTGAACCCGTCGACATCCGCCTGCGTGACCGAGCTGCCGTTCCCGTCCATGTCCTCGATCTTCCCCGTCGGCCCATCGGTGCCCGGCGCCTTGATGTTGTGCTGCTTGACCAGGCCCTCAAAGTTGCCGTTGGCCGTCCCGCGCACCACGCGCATCGCCCCCGGCCCGCCGTTGTAGCCCGCATCCCAGATGTACTTCGGAAAGATGAAATCCGTATACGTCACCCCATTGGCCCGCACGGCTTTCAGCCACACCGGCCCATTGCCCGACCCGGTCGTGTTGACCACCTCAAACACCGGCCGCACCGACCCCGCCTCGCCATCCGACGCAGTCTGCCGCCCAGCCCCGGGCAACATCGCCACGCTCGCCACAACGCCAACACAACTCACGATCATCATGCCCTTGCGCATAGTCATTGCTCCTGAGAAATCATCATCGGAAATCGCGAGGCGCAGACACACCCTGCAAGGCTTGCAGCGTTCTCTCAAACCCAGAGCCTGCCGCCCACGCAATCTGGGTAACACCCAGCCACGGTTATCGAGCCCGATCGCCCCCTGAGCGACCCGCAGCCACAGCAATATCGGAACGACCCCCGTTCACCCCGCTGCACCCACACTCCCCCGCCTCACTCACGCCAACGCCTGCAAAAGATTCGGCAGCGCCTCGGCAAACGCCCCCCGCGTCATCACCCGCTCCGCCCCCGCCTGCTGCGCCGCCGCCAGCATCTCCGTCGCCACATGCGGCCCAAACGCAATCACCCGCACCCCCGGTGCCTCGCGCCGCATCACGCCGATCAGTTCAATCGCCACCGGCCCCGCCTCCAGGTCCACGATAAACGCCTTGACCGCACAATCCCCCAGCCGCGCCCGCAGCATCCCCTCATCCCGCGCCGGCCGACACGCCAGCCCCAGCGCATCAGCCGTCCCCTTGATCTTGCTGGCCCACAACAAATCACTGGCGAGGTACAACGTCATCATGATGCTCCTGATCGAGCGCTTCAAACAGCTTACTTCCAATCCAGCACAATCTTCCCGAACTGCTCCCCCGCCTCCAGCCGCGCAAACGCCTCCTGCGCCTTGGCCGCCGGGAAGACGCGGTCGATCATCGGCCGCAGTTTCCCCGCGCGATACAGCGCCGCGATCTGGGCAAACTCCTCGCGCGTGCCCATCGTGCTGCCCATGATCCGCAACTGGTTCCAGAACACGCGTGCCAGGTCCGTCACCGCGTCCGGCCCGCTCGTGCAGCCGGGCGTGACATACGTCCCCCCGCGCGCCAGGCTCTTGATGCACCACAGGTGCGTCGCCTTCCCCACCGAATCCACCGCCAGATCAAACCCCCGCCCGCCGGTCTTCTTCCGCGCCTCGCGTGACCAGTCAGCACCACCGTCCAGCACCACCTCATCCGCCCCCAACTGCCGCGCACGCTCAAGCTTCGCCCCATGGCGGCTCGTCACCACCACCCGGCATCCATGGTGCTTGGCAATCGCCAGCGCCGCCGTCGCCACACCTCCGCCAATCCCCGTAATCAGCACCCACTGCCCCGGCCGAATCTCACCCTTGCCCACCATCATCGACCACGCCGTCAGAAACGTCAGCCCAAACGCCGCCGCCTCCGTCGCCGCCACCTCCGCGCCAATCGCCTGCACATTCCCCACTGGCACATCCACACGCTCGCAGTGGAACCCGTTGGTGTGTTCCCCCTGCATGATGATTTCCTCCGTCCGCGGCTCCGGCGGGTCCAAAGGCCTGAACACCTCCTCCTGCCGCTGCGCCGCATTGACAATCACCCGCCGGCCCATCCACGACGAATCCACACCCGCACCCACACCAATCACCTCCCCGCATGCATCGCACCCGCTGACGCGCGGATAACTCAGCGTCAACCCAGGCACGCCCTTGGCCACCCACAAGTCCAAATGGTTCAGCGCGCTGGCCAGCACGCGCAGCCGCACATGCTCCGCAGGCACCTCCGCCGGTGGCTCCGGCCAGTCCGTCACAAACCGCACACCCTCACTCGGCCGGGCCGATTGCACACCGATGATCGCCGCCTTCATGCTCGCCACTCCCATCTAGGCCCACACGCACTCACACCTCAAACAGCACTTCAACCTCCACACTCGCCCCCAATGGCAGCACATTGGTCCCCACCGCCGCCCGCGCGTGCTTCCCCGCCTCGCCAAACACCTCCGACAGCAACTCACTGGCCCCATTGACCACCCCCGGCTGCCCGACAAACCCCGCATCACTCGCCACCCACGCCCCGACACGCACCACCCCGCGCAGGTTGTCCACCCCGCCCACCGCCTCCGCCGCCGCCGCGATCGCATTGAGCGCACACTGCCGCGCCGCCGCCTTGGCCGCCTCCGCGCTCACCACGCTGGGCACCGGCC
>JALOQT010000285.1 GCA_025453375.1 Phycisphaerales bacterium
GAGGTCGTCATCCCCGCGCACAACGAGGGGCACAACGTCGCCGACCTTGCCCGCTCGCTGGCCTCGCAGGATTACCAGGGCACCCTCCGCTTCGTTCTCGCGCTGGATCGCTGCACCGATGACACCCGCGCCGTGCTGGAACGCACAGCCGGCGCCGACCCTCGCTTCATCATCCACGACGTCGCCCACTGGGAGCCAGGCTGGGCAGGCAAGGTCAACGCGGTGTGGGAAGGCGTCAAGGCCGGCCAGCACGGATTCACGCCCGACCTCCTGCTCTTCGCCGATGCCGACACCGTCTTTGACCCCGCCTGCGTCCGCGCGTGCGTCAAACTCCTGCACCATCGCGGCGCCGGCATGATCAGCCTGCTCAGCACGCTGGCCCAGCGCACGTGGTTTGAGAAGTACATCCAGCCCGCCACCGGCCTCGAACTGCTGCGACAGTTCCCCCCGCTGGCAGTCAATCGCGACATTCACAGCCGCAGCCTGGCCAACGGCCAGTTCATGCTCATCCGGCGCGAGGTCTACCAGCGTGTCGGCGGGCACGCCGCCCTCACAGATGCCCTGCTGGAGGACATCAAGCTCGCCGCGCTGGTCAAGCACGCCGGCGCGATGAGCGAGATCGCCTTCGCCGACGGCATGCTGCTCTGCAAGATGTACGACACCTGGGACCAGTTCGTCAACGGCTGGAAACGCATCTACGTCGAGCTGGCTAACCGCAAGCCCTCGCGCCTGCGCAAAGCCGCGTGCGTCAACCTCGTCTTTGGCACGCTGCTGCCGATCGCCGCGCTCGGCGCCATCGCCGTCGGCGCGTGGCGCGTCACTGGCGTCGGCCAGATTCAGGAGATCGCCCCGTGGTGCATCGGCGCGGGCATCGCCGGCTTGGCGCTCATGCAAGGCTGCCTGATCGCCGGCTTCACGCGCGGCGGGGCGAGCTGGACCGCCGCGGCCGCCTATCCATACAGCGCGTTCATCACCGCCCGCCTGCTCTGGACCGCGGCCCGCGAACTGCAAGCCGGTGTGCCCATCCGCTGGGCCGGCCGCGAATACGTCCGCCCCGTCCGATAGCAAGCCGGCGCGATCACCCGCGATATCACGTCATCATCACAGTCCCACCAGCAATCCGATCGGGCGGGGTCCGTTTGGGGTGTCCGTGGATGAGTTGTCGGGTAAAATCGAGGCCCTGCGTTGCCGCGTGTCGCGGCTTGGCGGCGTTGTTCGATTCCATCGAGCCGCGTCACCAAAGAGCTCGACGGAGCGTCGAGCCCTGGCGAGGCAGTGTCGGTCTTTGAGGTCCCCGTTCATGTCGTCTGAAAACTCCAACGTCCCCGAGTCCACCCCCGCTGCTGAGCCCACTTCCACGGCTCCAACCTCCCCGGCGCCCGACGCCGCGGCAGCGGCCGATGCCAAGCCCGAGGGCAACCTCAAGGGTCTGCCCAAGATCGCCAAGGCCGAGGTGATTCGTGACCCCAGCGGCGGTGGCGACCGTGGGCCAGGCAATCGCGGCCCGCGCGGCGAAGGTGGCGGCGGCTCATACAGCGATCGCCGGCGCGATCGCGACAAGAAGCCCATCGACCTCGGCCCCAAGGCCCCCAACACACGCGACACCCTCGACAAGATGAATCGCGACACCGACGGCGGCAACACCGCCATGAATGACGCGACCCTCGCCGCCGAGATCGACATGATGATGAACGACGCCGCCGCCATGGAGATGCCGCGCGGCAAGCGCGAGGTCAAGCCCATCGGCGGGTTCCGCAGCAGCGGCATCCGCGGCCCGCGCAAGGTCGAGGCCGCCCGCGAGCACCGCACCGGCAAGGTCGTCAGCGTCGGCCCCAGCGACATCTTCGTCGAGTTCGGCCCCAAGGAGCTCGGCGTCGTCCCGCGCCTGCAGTTCCCCGATGATCAGCTCCCGACCGTCGGCGGCGAGCTTGAGCTCGTCGTCGATCGCTTCGAGGCCGCCGAAAGCCTCTTTATCTGCAGCCGCCCCGGTCAGGTCCAGAAGGCCAAGTGGGAACTGCTCGAGCCGGGCCAGGTCGTCGAGGCCCGCGTCACCGGCGCCAACAAGGGCGGCCTGGAACTGGAAGTCTGCGAGCACCGCGCCTTCATGCCCGCCAGCCAGGTCAGCCTCGATCGCATCGAGGACCTCAGCGTCCTCGTCGGCGAGAAGTTCCCCGTCACGATCGTCCGCGTCGAGCGCATCGGCGCCGGCAACATCGTCGTCTCCCGTCGTGACCTGCTCGCCCAGGAGCGCAAGGAAAAGGCCGCCAAGCTCAAGGCCACCCTCGCCGAGGGCGCCGTCATGGATGGCATCGTCCGCAAGATCATGCCCTTCGGTGCGTTCATCGACCTCGGCGGCATGGACGGCCTCTGCCACATCAGTGACATGACCTACGACCGCGTCACGCCCAGCGAGAAGAACGTCGCCAAGTTCGTGACCGTCGGTCAGGCCGTCAAGGTTCAGGTCCTCAAGATGGACCTGGAAAGCAACAAGATCGCCCTGGGCATGAAGCAGCTCTCGGCCGATCCGTTCGCCATGGCGACCAATGACGTCAGCGAAGGCGCCGAAGTGACCGGCCGCGTCGTGCGGATCACCGAGTTCGGCGCGTTCGTCGAGATCGGCCCCGGCGTCGACGGCCTCGTGCACATCAGCGAGGTCAGCCGCAAGCGCGTCGCCAAGATCGAGGACCACCTCAAGGTCGATCAGGTCGTCACCGCCCGCGTGCTGAAGATCGAGCCGGCCACCCGCAAGATCAGCCTCAGCATCAAGGCCCTCCTGCCCGAGGAAGCACCCGCCCCGGGCAGCCGCGGCGCGATCATGGCCGAGAAGAACGCCGCCAAGGCCAAGATGGCCGAGGAGCGCCTCAAGGAAATCCAGAAGGAAACCCCCGAACTGCGCCGCCAGCGCGAAAAGTTCCGCCACAAGGAACTCACCGGCGGCTTCGGCAAGGGCATGGACTTCCTGGGCTCCGGCCTCGGCGGCTTGAA
>JALOQT010000286.1 GCA_025453375.1 Phycisphaerales bacterium
GCCGACGACGGTGGCGCCGCATCAGCCAAAGGCTGACTGATCGGGCGCTGGACGAGCCTTGCTCGCGACAGCGACGCCCTCGGTGCCAGCAACCGTGCGATGTGCTTGATCTATGATCTGACGGCGGCTCACGGATCGTGCCGCCGGAGGCGATGGTCATGGCTGAAAACACTCGTTCAAACTCAGAAACTGGCTCGGCGAGCACAGGGCGGGCGAAGTCCGGCGGCGTGGGCGTGTGGCTCAAGCGCATCGCGCTTGGGCTTGTGGTGCTTGTGCTTGTCGTCGCCCTTGCGGCGTACTTCGGCATTCCGGCGTACATTCGATCGGCCGGGCCGGCGCTGGTGACCGAGCAGGCGGCCAAGGCGATGCAGGGCAAGGTTGCCGTCAAGTCGCTCGATGTCGGCTGGAGCGGGCCGATCAAACTCACGGGCGTGACGATTCAGGACCCGCAGGCCGGGGCATCCGGCAAACCGGTGCTGGCGGTGGATATCACGTCGTCGCATGGCCTCTGGTCGTTCCTTCGTGCGGGGATGGATCTGGGTACGACGACGATCAGTGGATCGGTCGACATCGTCCGCACCACCGCGGCGGACGGCACGGTGACGAGCAATCTTGATCGAGCGCTGGCGCCGCCGCCGGGCTCGGCAGCCGCACCCAGCACCGGGGCGACATCGGCCTCACAGCCCGCGACGCTGCCCGAGGGCCTCAAGGCGACGCTGGACCTCGCGGGGCTGGATATCAACCTGACCGAACTTGACGCCCAAGGCGCGACGATCGCGCGTGCGATGATGAAGGGCCTCAAAGGTCAGATGACCATCGACCGCACCAGCGGCCCCGCGACGGCGCTGGCCAAACTCAACGCGACCTTCACTGATGGCACGCCGCGCGCCCCAGGCACGTTTGACGCGACGATCAACGCGACAAACCTCTCTGATGCCAGCGGCGTGATGACGCCCGATGCGGCGCAGGTGAATGCCGACATCGCGGTGACGGGCCTGCCCAGCGCACTGCTGGACGCCGTAGCGCGGCAGAAGGGCGTGCTGGCCGAGTTGCTTGGCCCGACAGCGGACTTGACGATCAAGGCCACGAGCGCCGGCCAGAAAGCCGCGGCAGACCTGACGCTTCGCGCCCCCAACCTGCAGGCCGACCTGGGGCTGGCCCGAGAGGGTGATCGCCTGCGCAGCACACGCGCGGGCGTGGTCAAAGCCCAATCCACGGCCTTTGCCCAGCGATTGCCCGCCGTGGCCAAGGCCTTGACCGATGCGGGCCTGACGATCGACGCCGCGGGGTGGCCGAGCGTGGATGTGGCGATCAACACGCTGGACATTCCTGCTGGCGGGCCGAGCGCAGCGGGATGGGCCGGTGCGAAGATCGACTTGGCGACAAGAATCGGATCCGTGACTGGCCAACTGCGCCGCGATGCTGGCGGCAGTGGCGCGAGCCAGCCGCAGTTTGTGGCGGTGCAGCCGACGAATCTGGCGTTGCGTTCAAACGACCTCGGCGTGAGCACCGAACTACAGCTCGCCACGACGGCGACGATTGACAATCAGTCCGCCGGCAATCTAGCTGTTCGTGCGACGCTCGGCAGCCTCGTCGTGTCTGCGCCGAGCGCGGCGGCGGGCCAACTGGTCTTCGCACCTGGCCAGCGCGGCGTGCCTTCGTCGATCGATGCTGCGGTCGAAGCACGCGGTATGGCGACGTCGCTGCTGCAGCCGTTTGTCGCGGCGGCCGGGCAGCCGATCGTCTTGCGTGAGGATGTCGGCCCGACGCTGGACCTGAACCTGACGGCCAAGAGCATCGGCGAGGTGAAGCCGGGCCAATTGCCGCCGACGGATATTGAACTGGCGATCACCAGTGAGAACATCACGGCGCTGACGCAGCTCAATATCACGCCCGAGGCGATCTCTCTGCGTGCTGGCGAGCCTGCGCAGTTGGGTGTCGTGCGGGCTGGGCCTCTGCTGCAGCGTGTGCTGGCGGCGCAGCCGACGCCGCCACCGGCGCGGGTCGATGGCGCGGTGCGGCTGGATGTCTCGATCTCACAACTTAACGTGCCCCTCGCCGGCGGCGCCGTGCAGGCCGACAAGCTCTCGACGCAGGCCAGCGTGCAGATCAGCCAGACGCGTGCGACGATCAACCCTGGCACGCCCGGTGCGCTGGACGTCGCACTTGAGCAGTTCCGTGCTGAGGCGGACATCAAACCGGGCGCCAGCGCGGTGATCCGCGCCGGTGGTCCACTGCAGATCGATGGCAGCCCAGCGACGCTTCGTGCCGAGGCGACGATCCTCGGCCTCGGCTCGGCCCCGGCCAGCACTGTGCTGCCGGCGCTCGGCGGGCGACGCATCGAAGGCTCGATCGACCTGACCGGCCTGCCTGGTTCGGCGATCGAGAAGTTCGCCTTCGATGCCAACACCAAAGCCGAAGTGCGGGCGCTCGCACGCGAAATGATCGGCCCGGGCCTGACGATCAACACCCGCCTGACGCGCACGTCGCAGGACGCGGCACAGGCCTTCACCCTCGCCATCAGCGGCCCACAACTGACGATCCGCACCGCCGGGGCCTTGCAGGCGACGGACCTGAGCCTCGACGCGTCGACGCTCACGGCGCGAGTCTCACCCGAGGCCGCCAAGGCCGCGCTGCGGCTGGCCGGGCAGACCGATGGCGCCGTCGCCCGTGTGACGCTTCGGCAGGCCAGCGATCTGACGCTGACCGCGGAACCGGTGGCGATCCCGCTGAGGGCCGGCTCACTGGCGCCGGACTTTGCCCGGGCTGGTGAGCGCCGTCTCAGTGCGTTGCTGGCCTTGTCGTCGCCGCTGATTGCCGACGGCGTGGATGTGGGCGGGCGGAGTGAGTCATTCGGCCTTGCGGGCCTGCGCGCGGATGTTGTCGCGCCGCTGGCGATGCTCGGTGGTGGTGGGGGAGGAATTGGGGGGGCGAGTGGGAATGGCGAGATGCAGCTCAAGGCCAACGCCGATCTGATCGGTCGC
>JALOQT010000287.1 GCA_025453375.1 Phycisphaerales bacterium
CTCTCGATGACATGAAGCATGAGGCCGAGCAGCGGTTCGCCTCGAGTCAGGAATGGCTCAGCGACAATCTCGATCGCCTCAAAGGGGCCTGCAGCTGACCGCCAAAGGCCCCAGCACTGGTGATGTCTTTCACGTGGCGAGTTTCCCGGGACTTCACGGGAACCAACCCAAAGACAGATTCGTCATCGTTGTGCATCCTGCGGCGAGGCTTCATGATGCAGAACTGATGGTGGTGCCCACTTCTTCATCGTCACTCTCGGCCTATGGCGTGTCGGTGCCCAACCATGTCCAGAATCCGGGATGCAGTTCAGGGCTTCCGAAAGTCTGTAAGGCCATTTGCGATCAGTACAGGTTTGTACCCGCAGGGTCTCTCACCAACAAAGTCGGCACCGTGAGCCGTGTCGTTGTTGAACGTTTGGTGCGACGCATCAGTGAGTTTGATGCCGACAAAAACGCCGGCAAGTTGAAGCCACCTGGTCGTCAGTAGTTTGTCTTTGGGGACATGTTTACCAATAAAAATGACCCCGCTCTTCGCAGGGTCTCATTCAACGCACTGTCTGCCCCCCCCGCACCTCAGAACCGCGGCCGGCCACCGCCGCCACCACCGCCCGGCGCCGGCTCCATCGGCTCGGCGTCCGGCTGCGGCGCCGCTTCGCGCACCGCCTTGGCCACCGCCGCGCCCGTCTTGAGCACGCTCGTCGGAATCACGATCGACGCCTGCATCGAATCGCCCGCCGGCGCGATCGCCGCACCGATCGGCGACACATCATCCGGCACTTCCACGTTCAGCGGCGTGCCGGTGAACATCGCCGCCAACGGCAGCAGTGAGTCCAGCAGCCCCTTGGTCCCGATATACACCTCCGCCACGCGATCCGCCGGCATCATCGCGCTCGTCGCCGCCAGCGGCTTGTTGTCGCCAATCGTCCCCTCGCCCTTGCCAAACGCCCTCATCGCTGCAGCCATCAGGTCGCTGCTGCGCCCGATCGTCGTGATCACCCCGCCGTCCATCGGGTGCATGTACCCGCTCGGCCCGCCAGTCATGCCGAACATGATCTGCATCGCCTGCTGCGGCATCTCCTCGCTGGGCGTCAGCTTGATGTCATAGCTCATCACCTTCGTCCCGCCGACATCCGCCGCATCGGCCTTGTATGTCGCCGTCCCGAGGTTGTCCGCCTTGTACGCCGCCGCCAGATCATTTTGCTGCGAAGCGATGTACGCCGCCGGGTCCTTCGTAAACGTGTAGTTCACGCTCCGCGCCAGCACACCAGCCATCGGCCCGCCCGGGTTGACCCCGATCATCATCGACGTGCCCGTCGTCTGCTCCAGCATCGCCTTGTTCGTCGCCGCCTGCACCGCCGCCCCCGGGGCGTTCTTGTCCTGCGGCATCTCGCTGATCAACTTCCGCAAGTCCGCATTGCTCAAGTCCAGCCCGAGCAGCGCCAGATACGGCCCCATGGGCAACCGCGCCGTCATCCCCGACGCCACACCCTTGACCGCCCCCAACTTGGCCATCCGCGAACCTTCCTTGAAGTTCGCCACCGCGTGCAGGCCAATGCCCGCGTCAGACATATCCAGGAACAGCGTCGCCCCCGCCGCGTCATTGACCAGCGTGTCCATCAGCCACTTCGCCGCCGCCACGTTCGGCTGCGCGCCCCCGCCGCCCATCGCCGCCATGTCCTCGATCTGCTGCTCCATCTCCTTGATGCCCGCCTCCAGCGTCGGCTTGGCCTTGGCCACATCAATCGAGACGATCATGTCGGCAGACTTCGACAGGCTCTCAGCCCGCGCCCCAGCCGCCTTGCTGTACGCCGCCATCTGCCCCGTCGTCAGCTTGAACGCCTCCAGCGTCGCCTTGTCATCGGAGAACGCCACCATGTTGCCGTCGAGCTTCTTGAGGAACAGATCCTCGCCGTCCATTCGGGTACCACGATCGTCAGCGCGCCCTTGGCATCCAGCGCCGCCCCGCCAGGCAACTGGCTGAGGATCGTCCCCGCATCCATCTCCGCCGGCGCGCCGACCAGCTTGCCGATCGACGCGACATCCGCGCTCATCTGCTCCATGTTCGGAATCACCACCACCACCGCCATCCCCGCCGGGATCCGATCCATGATCGGCGGCAGCGCCAAGGCCGACCCACCAGCCAACACCAGAGCAGTCGTAGCAGCAATGATCGAACGCGTGCGCATAAGAGTGTTCTCGTCAATATCCGCCCGCACTCCCCATCCGCAGCACACGCCGCAGACACGCCTCCTCAGCGCCAGGATGCACGGGCAACCACCATCCAAACCAGTCCGGCCACCAACGCCGCAACCATAACCCACAACGTATCTATCGGCTCACCACCCCCGGGTTTCAGGAAATCCGCCGGACAAACTCCGCACCCTCCCCCACCCTAAACTCGCCCCCATGGCCGCGATCCTCGACCAGCTCCACACCGACGCGCTCGACGCCCTAGCCCGCGCCAGCGATGCCGCCGCCCTCGAAGCCTGGCGCATCGAGTTCCTGGGCTCCAAGGGTCGCCTCAAAGCCGCCATGGGCGCCATCAAGGACGTCCCCCCCGCCGACAAGCCCGCCTTCGGCGCCAAGCTCAACACCATCGCCAAAGCCGTCGAAGACGCCTTCACCACCCGCAAGGCTTCCCTCGGCAGCGCCGCCGCCGCCCCCGCCGGCCCCACCGTCGACGTCACCGAACCGGGCCTGATCGAAACCCGCGAGCTCGGCCGCGCACACATCATCACCCGCGTCCGCGATGAACTCGTCGACGTCTTCGCCCGCATGGGCTTCTCGGTGGCCGAAGGCCCCGAACTCGAAGACGACGCCCACAACTTCGTCAAACTCAACATCCCCCCGGGCCATCCCGCCCGCGAGCCGATCGACAACTTCTACATCGATGACCCTGCCAAAGTCCCCGCCCCGCGCATGCTCCGCAGCCAAACCAGCACCGTGCAGGTTCGCGTCATGGAAGCCGCTGTCGCCGCAGGCCAAGGCACGCTCCAGACCCCGATCAAAATCATCAGCCCCGGCCGCGTCTACCGCCCCGACACCGTCGACGCCACCCACTCCTTCATGTTTCACCAGATCGAAGGCCTCTGCATCGATCGCCACGTCAGCATGGCCGACCTCAAAGGCACCCTGCTGCATTTCGCCCGCGCCTACTTCGGCCCCGAAGCCGAAATCCGACTCCGCCCCACATTCTTCCCCTTCACCGAGCCCTCCGCCGAACTCGATCTGAAAATCCGCCTCCGACCCGATCAGCCCGTCCGCTGGATGGAGCTCGGCGGCTGCGGCATCGTTCACCCCAACGTCCTCCGCGCCAGCGGCATCGACCCCGACACCTGGACCGGCTACGCCTTCGGCTTCGGCATCGAACGACTCGCCATGGGCAAATACGCCATCCCCGACATCCGCATGCTCTACGCCAACGACCTCCGCTTCCTCCGCCAACTCTGATCCCGTCAGGCAGGTCGTAGCCGCAATCAAGGCATCGCGCACCCGGTCAGGCGGCATCCTCCCCCGCCGCCGAGCGTGTCATGCGCGCACTCCACCTCACCCGTGGTGCCCGTCCCCTCTCCCACCAGCCCGCACGCCACACATCCGCGTGCCGCCGCCCTGGCCACACCCCCCAAATCCACAAATCTGTGGATTCCATCCACCCTCTTGCATTCCCCCAAACTTCGTGTATCTTCCCGATCGAACCGTTGGGGAAACACACGTCTCTGGAGGGCTCACATGCACATCGATCTCATCCCCCCGCACGCCGCGCTCTCGCGCCGCACCCTCTTCCGCGGCGTCGGGCTCCTCGTCGCCTCCTCCGCCCTCCTCGCCGCCGCCTCCATGACCGGCTGCATCGGTCGACGAGGCCGCGGCGTCAGCTCCCTCTACCGCGCCGGCCGACGCGCCACCCGCGATCAATACGTCGTCGAACCCATGCCCGAAGTCTTCTTCAAGGAGATGGACACGCACTGGGCCAACTGGCTCAAACTCACCAAGCGCCTCGGCGTCAACAACAACCCCGAACGCAACCCCGAAGCCATCGACGCCTTCATCAAAGCCTCCAAACGCGGCGGCGACGCCCTCAGCCGCATCATGCCCGACGAAGCCATCGACGCCGCCGGCACAGCCATGGGCACCGGCCTCGTCCACCGCTCCGGCATGAAATGGGCCCTGCTCACCTCCCGACGCACTGACGAATCCTGGTACTGCGTCTGCGACAAAGGCGAGAAAGTCTTCGCCAGCCCCTGGTCACTCTGCGACTACGTCTACAACGACCAGGCCGACGAAACCATCCTCGCCACCACCCAGGCCATCGAAAAAGCCATCGGCAGCCGCGACTACACCTTCTTCCCGGAAGGCTGAACAGCCGTGGCGCAGTGACACAGTGACACAGTCGCGTAGCGACGTGTGGCCAGTGACGAGAAACGCGACATCCCGCCCCACCCCTTCTCCCGCCCTGGGGGGGCGGGAGAAGGTGCCAAGCGAGCGTCCAGCGAGCGAAGGCGGATGAGGGTGCATCTGCCTCACGTCTCACGCCTGACGCCTGACGCCTCAAGCCACACTCCACCAGCCCCGCCCCCGGGTCCGCACGCATAAACACAACCTCACCCTTCGTCAGCCCCTCCCCAGGCTGCAGCGCATGCGGGCCGTGCCAGTCGCACAGCGCCGCCAGGTTCACGCCCTGCCCCGGCACACAGTTCCACGTCCGCTGCAACTGCTCCATCTTCCCCGGCATCGCCGGGCTGAGCAGCACACT
>JALOQT010000288.1 GCA_025453375.1 Phycisphaerales bacterium
CAACCGCCCACACCCCCCCCCCGCCCCACACCCCCAGCGCAACGCCACCGAGAACCGCCACCCCCGCCAGGGTCGCAGCCATCACCGACATCCGTGTCGCCGTCACCTTCGCCATGCGCGCATCACTCCCAACTGCACCATTACCCAACCCCAGTTTCTCCCCCACGCGCCCTCCATCGGCCACCAACATATACCGCCCGCCCCACCTTCGCAGTTGCACACGATCCAAACTCGACGCAACCACGAGAAACCCCTGTGCGTGCACGACGCACCCCGCCCGGCGCGTTCCTCCTGAGAATGCCCCGCCCTCTCCCCGGCCCGCGCCCCCACGCCCTAGAACTTCCCCGCCAGCCCCAGCCGCCGCCGGATCGACGCCACCTGCCCCGTGTGCCACCCCTCGTGCCACGTCGCCAGTTCGACGCATCGCAGCCGGTCCGACGCATACTCCGCCATCGACCCCACCGGCGCTATCGCGCACATCTCCGGCGTCAATCGCTCCGCCGCCCGCACCAGCGCCCCAAACCCCGCCCGATGCTCACGCACCATCGCCGCTCGAGACAGCCGCGCCGCGCCCCGGCGCGCCCCTTGCACCGGCGGCAGATCATCAAACATCGTCGGATGCACCGCCCGATGCACGACCGAAATCTTCGCCGGCTTCCCACCAATGTTCACCGTCACAAACCGGTAATACGCCGTCAGATGCGTGACGATCCACCCCGCCGAGTCCGGCCCATCATCCCGCGCCGCGCCAAACCCCTTGCTCAGCGGCACATCCTCCAGCAGCCACCACAGCGTCCCATGCGCATGCCGCAGCGCCGCCACAGCCCGCGCGAGCGCGCGGCCCACATCCGCCCCCGATCTCTCGCTTCTTCTTGCCAACCTTCTCTTCCTTCGAGTTCACCCTGCCTTGGCCTTCCTCCGCGCCTCCGCGTCTCCGTGCAAAAGGCTCACGTGAAGCACAAAGCTACTTCGCCCCCACAGCCAGCAGTTCCGACTTTTCCGCCGCCGTCAGCCGCCCGCTCAGGCCCAGCGCGTCATACGTCGCCAGCAGGCTCTGCGCCTCGGCGGCGCGATACGCCTCATCGGTATTGATGATCTCGCGCCCCAGCACGTCTTCCAGGTCCTTCTGGACATACGTCGGCCGCACGTGCGCCGTCGTCTTGGTGCCGTACTGATTCAGGTTGCTGGCGAAAATCCCCGCCGCCGAGACGGGCAGGAAGTCTTCATACCGATGCCCATCGAGTCGGGCATATCCCAGCCGTACCAGTTCCCGCGCGTCGGTCGTCGTGATCGTCCCCTTGGCCGCCAGGCCCTTGGCCGTCGGCGAATACATGCCCCAGATCAGCCCGCGGCTGAGCAGTTCCGCCGCCGTCTTGGGGAACGGCGCAAACGCCGCGACGATCAGCGCCTCATACGCCGCAAAGTCCTTCTGCGCCAGCCCCGGATGCTTGCTCGTCGCCTCTTCCGCCGCCGCCAGGCACTGGTCATACATCGCCCGGCCCCGCGGCGTCGTCGCATAGAACCGCTGCTCAATCTCCCCAAACCGCGCCGTGTGCGTCGTCTGCGTCATCGTGCCATCCGGGTTGGTAAACGTCACCGCCTCGGTCAGCGCTTTGTATGAATCCTGCCGCAGCAGCACCGGCGTGTCCCACGCCGGCCCTTCAGTCGTGTCCTTGAACCCGCTGTGATTGAGTTCCGCCAGGCGCACATCCGCCTCTCCCAGCCGCGCCGCCAGCCGCTCGGCAATCTGCGGCGCCAGCGTCTCAATCCCGATCTCCGCCGCCGTCTTGTGCCCCAGCGCATCGATCTGCTCGCCGGTGAGATGTTTGAAGTGCAGCCGCATCCACGCCCGATCCGCCATCGCCGCCAGCCGCGTCAGCGCCCGCGTCCCCCGCGCGACAAACTCCGCCCGCGTCAGTTCCCCCATCGCGTGCTTCATCGCGCTGGTATACAGATCGATGTACAGCGTGTTGGGCGTGAGGTGATTGAGATGGTGGTTCTGGAAGCAGGCAATATCCGCCGCGATCTTGAACCCGCCATCGCTCAGGGCCTTATACAACCCATAGTCCCGCGCCTGCCCGGTCCACTTGAAGATCTTGCGCGTCCCGTGGGCGATCAGTTCCTTGGCATCGGCCCAGTCCAGCCCGCCCTGCCGCTCGCCCTTCTCGATCAGCGCCTTGGCCTTGTCGCAGAACACCTGCCGCGGGGCCAGCAACGCCTCGATCCGCTGGCGCGTCTCGGGGTCGAACCAGTTGGTCTGCAGCAGGCTGGAAAACACCCGATGCTCCGGGTTGGCGCGGCTGCGAAACGCCGTCGCAATGATCGGCTGGCTCTTGGCCCCGACGCTGGTCATGTCATAAAAGTTGTGCGGCTCCATCGCAAACTGCGCAAAGAACCGCCCGATCCACCGATACTCATCGGGCCGCCCAATCCGAATCGCCCCGTGCCGCTCCCCGCTGGTCTTCTCCAGCTGCGCATCACTGACGGCAAACCCCGGATACAGCCGCTCCAAGAGCGACACAATCGCCCGATTGGCCATCGTGTTGACCAGCAGGCTCTTGTCATACAGCGGCACCTCCTTGCCGAACATGCTGGACAACTCCCCAAAGAGCATGTGCTGCATGGCGACCTTGTCGGCCAAGCCATTGCTGCCCACCGCACCCGCCCCGTTCATGTTCGTGCCTGCACTCATGGCCAAACCTCCGTGTATCGCGCCAAGCGCCCAGCCCGCATCCGCCGCGCCGCTCGACGTGGGAACTTTACGACCCCTGCATGACCGAGTGGAGAAGCGGGGGGGGAGGGGAGGGATCAGGGCCGAGGGCCGAGGGCCGAGGGGAAGGCAGAGGGATCGAGGGATCGAGGGATCAAGGGATCGAGGGGCGGTGTCGCGGCTGCCGCCGCGACGCGGCCTTCTGGGTGGGACACCCACTCCGTGAGTGTCATCGGTCCGCCCCCCGGCGGACCGACTCTTCGGAGGCCCC
>JALOQT010000289.1 GCA_025453375.1 Phycisphaerales bacterium
CGGCGTGGCGAGACGATGGGGCACCTGCTTGGGCGCATGGCCAGACAGCACAGCCTTCGGTGCGTCAAGTGCGGGTATGACCTGTCAGGAACCGAAGCGACGCGCTGCAGCGAGTGCGGGCACGACGTGCGCCTGTGGGATATTCCGCTGGCGGCGCTGATGCAGACGCTGCGCGAGGATGAGGCGGATGTGATGGGCAGCCGCGGCGTTGCTGGCCGTGCGAAGCCCTTCACTCAGGCCTGATCGAGCGAGGCGGGGTCTTCGTAGGCTGCGCCGAAGCGGGTGGCGTTGAAGCGGTCGAGGCCGACGGCTTCCTGGCGGATGAAGCCGGTGGCGGGCAGCTCGCCGAGGCGGTGCAGCTCGACCATGGCGCAGACGCCCGCGGCGGTGGTCAGCTCGATGGCGGGCCAGATACGGCCCCAGAGACGCGTGGCGGGGACCCAGCGGCGGAAGTTGAGCTGCGTGCGACGGCCGTGGCGCAGACCGATGGCGTTGACGTAGATCACCACCGCGTCTTCGGGCGTCCAGCTGACGACCTTGTTGAAGATCGAGACGAGCAGCGCGCGATCGAGGCGGACGGTGTTGCGTTCGTCAGTCGCGGGCTTGGCGGATTTGGCGCTGCTGGCCGGGCCGCGCTGGCGGACGTGCAGCAGGCGGTCGCTGTGCTCCTGGCCGAAGCCAAGGTCATCGAGGAGGAACTTCATCATGTCGCGGTGACCGGGGTAGCGGATGGTCTTGTACGCGACGTTGGCGGTGGGGCTGAGGCGGCGCTGACGCTTGAGCGTGTCGATGAGCGAGCCGACGCCGCCGGAGGTGTAGAAGGCTTCGTACTCGTCGCCATCGAGGGTGAAGCGTTCGAGGCCGTCGAGGGCGGGGACTTCGGTCTGCTTGCCGTGGAGCATGACTTTGCAGGGCTCGCAGTATTCGTTGATCACGCCATCGGCTGACCAGGTGACGTTGTACTTGATGGCGTTGGTCGGGTAGCGGGGCAGGGCGCCGACGCGGAGGTAGAGCTCCTCGACGACATCGAGCTTGGCGGCGACATCTGCCGCGGCGATGGCGATGTAGCCCGGAGCCAGGCCGCACTGCGGCGCGTAGGCGATGGGGGCGTTCTTGGCGCTGGCGAGCTGCTCGACTTTCTGGGTGGTTTCGACATCTTCAGTGACGTCGAAGTAGTGCACGCCGGTGTCGCGGCAGGCCTGGGCGATGCCCATGACCTTGTCGAAGGGGAGCATGCAGATCGCGGCGTCGTGGCCCTTGAGCGCGCTGGCGACCTGCTTGGCGTTTGTCGCGTCGACCTGCTTGGTGGCGAAGTGGATCGGGTGCTTGACGTGCTTGGCGAGGCGATCGATCGAGGCCTTGGCGGTGGCCAGCGAGTCGGCGCTGAAGTCGGCGAGGGTGACGCGATAGGTCGGCCCGCCGCTGGCGCCGCTGCGGGCCAGGAGCAGCTCGGCGACGCTCTTGCCGACTTTGCCCACGCCCAGCACGAGCACGTTGGTCGGCTTGGCGTCGTGGTCATTGACAGAGACGGAGACGGTGCGCTGCTTCTTGGCCATAGGGAGGGGAGAGTAAGCGTGGTGATGGGTGATGGTGTGGAAGGTGGGTGAAGTGCGAGTACACGTCAACTTCCGGTGCGATGACCTGCGGCAGTGCGCCCGGCCCGGAGGTCCGGGGTACGTGCAGCCTGCTTCAGCCCCTCACATCAGCGGGGTTTCGTCAATACACTCCGGGCCTATGTCAGACCAGATTGCACGCCCGCCCGGCACACGGGACTTTTACCCACTGGACTTGGCCAAGCGCCGGCTCATCGAGCAGGCGTGGCGGGCGGTGTCGATTCGGCATGGGTTTGAGGAGATCGACGGGCCGACGTTTGAACTGACGGACCTGTATGCCAAGAAGTCCGGCCCGGGGATTCTCAGCGAGATTTTCCAGACCTTCAGCGGGAAGGATGAGACGCAGCGGGCCGAGGTGGCGGCGGGGAACGCGCCGTATGCGTTGCGGCCGGAGTTCACACCGACGCTGGCGCGGATGTATGCCGCGCGGGCGGGGCAGCTGCCCAAGCCGGCGCGCTGGTTCTGGCAGAGCACGTGCTTCCGGGCGGAGCGCCAGCAGCGCGGGCGGCTGCGCGAGTTCTTGCAGTGGAACTGCGACATCCTGGGGGATGAGGATTCGACGCGGGCGGACGTCGATGCGATTGCCTGCTGCGTGGACCTGCTGGCGCACTTCAAACTGACGCCGGCGGATGTGCGGGTGAAGTTCAACCACCGCGGGGTGCTGGCGGAGATCTGCAAGGCGTGCGGCGTTGATGACGAGCATCTGGATACGGCGTTTATTCTGCTGGATCGACGCGAGAAACTGGACAACGCGGCGCTGGAGGCGCAGGCGCACGAGATGGGCCTGACGCGCGGGGACGTGCCGGCGTTTCACGAGTTCCTGCTGCGGCCGCGCACGGGCAAGACGGGCACGCCCGGGACGATTCGCGAGGAACTGCTGGCGTTGCCGTTTGGCGTCAATGCGGCGCCATCGATCGCCGGGCCGATCGATGCGCTGCACGAGGCGCTGCAGCGTGCGGGGATCAGCGAGTGGTGCCGGCTGGATTTGAATGTCGCGCGCGGGCTGGCGTATTACACGGGCACGGTCTTTGAGGTGATCGTCGATGGCGAGCGTGCGGTGGCCGGGGGCGGGCGATATGACCGGCTGATCGAGACGTTTGGCGGGCCGGCGACGCCGGCGGTGGGCTTTGGCATGGGGGATGTGGTGCTGATCCTGGTGCTGCAGGACAAGGGGCTGATGCCGAGCGATCGGGAGATCGTGCGGACGCTGGGGCTGCGGCCCGATGCGTTTGTGATCAGCAACGGGACGCCGGAGGCCGATGCGCTGGTCAGCGGCTTGCTGACGCGCCTGCGGCGCGGCGGCCTGCATGCGCGGCGGAGTTACAAGGCGACGAAGAACATCGGCAAGCTGCTGAAGGACG
>JALOQT010000290.1 GCA_025453375.1 Phycisphaerales bacterium
CCGATGCCGCCCTCCCTCGGCCCTCGGCCCTGACCCCTCGGCCCTCCTCTTCAGATGCCAGATGCCAGATGCCAGATGCCTGCTTCCCCCATTTGGCCCTTTGGCGATTTGCTGATTTGGCCATTTCCCCTCCCCCCTCCTCACGCCGCCAAGCGCACGCCGCCGCCGCCGGTCTTGGGCTGACCAGCCGCGGCGAGCTGGACGATCAGCACCGCGCTGGCCTCGCTGGTCAGGTCGCCGCGCTGGGCGACGACGCGGTAGAAGATGGTGGGGGTCGTGGGGGTCGTGGGGGTCGTGGGGGTCGAAGAACTGTCCCCCACGATCGGCCCGCACGCGGGGATCGTCGCGTCGATGGCCGACTTCTCGCCGGTCAGGGCGATCTGTGTCCAGGGCGTCTGACCGTGTTCGGTCAGCATCGATCGCTCGAGGCGATAGACCACGCCCGGCGCATTCTGACTGGCCTTCCACGAGATCTTCACCCCCGGATTGCTGCCGCGCAGCGTGGCGACAAGGTCCGTCGCGGCGCGCGGCGGGCCGATCGGCGCTGCGGCGCGGGGCGGCGCGAGGTCGGCGGCGATGTAGATCGCCGTCGGATTGGCCTGCTGGCGGGCAAACGCGCGGACGCTCGCGGTCAGCGCGCCGCTCCGCGCCTTGAGCCGGTCAAAGGCCGTGGCTTGCCGCAGCACCGCGTTGGCCAGCGCTTGCTTCGCCTCAGCGACCGCCCGCATCGCCGCGGCGGCATCGGCCGTCTCCTGCACCCACGCGCCGGTCTGCACAGGGCTGAGCCCAAGCTGCGCCGCCCGAGCATTCCAGATCGGTGCACGCACGTGAGCAAACGCAAGAATGTCGGCAAGCTTGTCCTTCATACCCCTGCCATCGGCCCGATCACCGCGCGACTTTGGCCAAAGATCGAAAAGGGCCGAGGTTTGAGGGCCGAGGGCCGAGTCCGGAGCGGCCGGGGCCGAGTCCAGAGCGGGCGGGGCCGTGCCCGGAGAGGCCGGGGCCAAGCCCGGCGTGGCCGGGGTCGAGCCCGGAGCGGTCGGGATCGAGGTCTGCCGGGTCGGGGCTGAACCCCGGGCGTGCGGGGCGCAGGGCGGGGAGGCAAGGCGGCAAGGCCGAACGCCGATTGTCGATTGTCGTTTGCTCAAGGCCTGCGACCATCCACGTCCAGCAACGCGGCCCCGCGCCTGCAGGCGCAGCACGCGGCCTAGCGTTTCACTCTCTACGGATCTCTCGGCGGTCCATCGCTCCGGAAGGTCAACCCATGCCGCGGCGAGCGTACGAACCAGTGCCACCCCCCCGCCCGACACTGAAGTTTCGGCCAAGGCCCCGAGCCTTGAGTGCCACGCTCCCGTCATCGGGTATACTTCGTTCATGAGCATCCCAAAGCGCGTGGCAGACCGCCTTTCTAGCGGTCTGAAGGGCTTCCAGCAAATACTCAGCGCACAGAAGGCACGAGATGTGTCTGAAGCGGACACCGTAACGGTCATCAAGGATGTGTTGTCGAATCTCTTTGGATATGACAAGTATGCCGAGTTGACTAGCGAGCACGCGATTCGTGGATCCTACTGCGACCTCGCAGTAAAACTTGATGGCAAGTTGGCGTTCTTGATCGAGGTCAAGGCCATCGGCCTTGAGCTCAAGGAGAATCATGTTAAACAGGCAATCGACTACGCAGCCAATCAAGGCTGTGAATGGGTCGTGCTGACCAATGGAATCGTCTGGCGGCTGTTCCACGTCATTTTCAAGAAGCCGGTAGACAAGCATGAGGTCGCAGAACTCGATCTCTTGCAGTGCTCGATGCGGACCGAGTCGGACATCGAGAAGCTCTACGTATTCACCCGCGAGGGCTTCACGAAAAGCGCAATGGCTGACTACCGCGACCGCAAGGATGCGACCAGCCGCTACATGCTCGCGGCAATCGTCCTGAACTCCGAACCGGTCCTCGGTGCGATCCGGCGCGAAATCCGTCGCGTAAGCAACATCGCTGTCGACGACGAGACCATCGTCAAGATGTTCCGCGAGCAGGTCATCAAGCGTGAGGCGTTGGACGGCGAGCACGCGGAGTCGGCGGCGCGAAGGGTAAATCGAGTTTCTGCCAGCAAGAAAGTCGAGAGTTCCTCAAAAGTTGCTCCTGAGGGACTAACGCTCAACCCGCCTGATCAGGCCGCATCTGCGACAAAGAGTTGAGTTTGTAAGGAACGGGAGCGTGGCATTGAGCCGACGCCGTGCCACGGATTTGACTGGTGCTCCCTCCAGTCAATCAGTGCTGAGGCTTCGGAGAGGCCCGCGACTTCGCAAGCCCATCGGGAGCGTGGAAAGACGGTGGTTGGTCTCTGCACACTCGGGCACGGGTTTGCCCGCGATGTGGTCTCGAATCGATCGGGCACCGACGAAGGCGGGCAAACCCGTGGCACGGCTCAAGTGTCAATCCGCGCCACGACCTGCGGGCGCGGACGCCCGCCCCACCCCCACGACCCCCGGTGAGCCATCGTCCGCCGTGCTGTCCTCTCGATCCCTCGATCCCGTATCCCTCGATCCCTCGGGGAGCGTGACACCGATCTGTATTCATGTAGCGCTGTAGCCCTGTAGCCCTGTAGCCCTGTAGCCCCGTCATCTGGCCATTTCCCTCCCCCCCTCCCTTCCCGAGTCCATGCGATTCTCCCGCGGCCGGCTCGTCCTCATCGCCTCGCTCGGCCTTCTGGCCGGCGCGATCGTGCTGCGCCTCGTCGCCGATGGTGGTGCGGGTGGGGGTGGCAGTGGGGGGGGCGGCAGTGGGGGGGACGCCGTGCGGCACCTCCTCGCCTGGCCAGACGCACCGGCCATCTGGGACTTGCGCGTCGCCCGCGTGCTGGCGGCGATTGCCACGGGCACCACCCTCGCCCTCGGCGGCGTTGTGCTGCAGACGCTCCTGCGCAACCCAAGTGGTGACGAGCAGGAGCGCGAGATAGACGATCAGCGCAATGCCGCCGG
>JALOQT010000291.1 GCA_025453375.1 Phycisphaerales bacterium
CATGACGCGCCCGCCCATGCCGGCGAGGCGTCCGCCCCGGTGGGTGGCGCTCATGCGAGCAGTGGGGGAGAGGTTGTGGCCCGGCCGTCGCGGCCGAGTGGGGGGGCGGGGCTGGGTGGGTATCCTGTTGCCGCGCCGCGGGGGCCGCGCCAGTGCATGCACACCGGCGCACCGCTGACGCCCAGTCAGGTGATCGTCGCGGTGATCTCGCAGGATCCGCACACCGGGCAGCTCGCGCGTATGGATTACTCGCTCGATGGCTGGGCCGCCGCCCGTGCTGCGGGCACCACCAGCGACGACCGCATCCTGGGCTTCTGGAAGACGCACGTTTCAACACCCGGGGCCAAGGCCAAGCCGCTGCTGGATGACGAGGCCCTGCTGGACCTCTTCAATCAGTCCGACGCCCCAAGCGACGCCGGCAGCGACGGCCCCAGCCCGCGTGCCAATCTCCGCCTCGTCCTGGCGCTGCTGATGATCCGTCGCCGCCTGCTCTCGCACGAGGGCAACAAGGGTTCGACGATGCTCGTCCGCCCGCGCGGCGTGCCCCGCCCGCCCGAGGGCCCGCCCCTGCTGGAGGTCATCGACCCCGGCCTGAGCGAGGCGGCCATCGCCGAGACGCTCGCCGAACTGGAATCCTTGGGTATGGGTGAGCAGGCCGACGCCGCGCCGCAGCCCGCGCCGGCCACGTCGGAAGGCAGGGTTTCGTGATGTCACGACGCTTTATTGGCGCTGCTCGCACGTTGACGAGTCGGGCTCGCCATGCCGTCTCGCTCGCGCTGATTGCAGGCGCGTCGATGCTCGGCGGGTGCAACCCGGTGCAGGTCGATGACGGCCCCCCGATTTTCAACACCGGCGCGAACGTCACGTATGACCAGGCCGTGGCCGAGTACAACGCCAACACGCGAGCGCTCGGGCACTTCTGGGCCAACGCCGTCGTCCGCATGGCCTTTGTCGATGACGAGGGCAAGCGGCGCGAGGAGCAGGGCGAGGGGCGTCTGCAGATCATCCAGCCCGATCGCGTCGCACTGAATATCGGCAAGCTCGGCCAGACCTATGTCTGGCTTGGCTGCGATGCCGACCGCTACTGGTGGCTGGATATGACCGGCGACAAGCACATCGGCTTCACCGGCCGCCACGAGGGGTATCAGCGATCGCGTGCTCAACGATTCGGCGTCGTCGTGCCGCCGCTGGATCTGATCACGGTGCTGGGCATCGCACCGTTGCCGACGCGCGGGGCGATCCAGACCTCCAGCGATGGCCGGCTGCTGGGGCTGACGTCCCTGCTGCGTGATGGGCGCGGGCGCCAGCGCGTGTGGATCGATCGGCGAAATGCCCTGCCTGTGCAGATCGAGCTGTTTGACGGCCAGGGTGCAGTGCAACTCGTCGCTGACCTCTCCGAGCATCAGACCGTCAGCGTCCGCGGCGTGGGCAACAGCCCGCGCGTCGCCTCGCGCGTGCGCATCGCCCATCAGGCCTCCGGCTCGATGTTCATCCTCGACCTCTCGGAAATGGAAGACGGCAAGGACCGCATCCGCCCCGAAGCTTTCAATCTCGGCACGCTGCTGCGACAGATGCGCGTCGAAGAACTCTACGATCTGGACACCCCTCGCCCTGACTCAGGCCCCGCGCGTCGATGAACCCTCGTGCCCTTTGCTCCGTGATGTTGATCCTGGCCGCCTGCGTGGCGATGTGGCTGTCACTCAGCCCGGCTTTCGCGCAGGAAGCATCGCCTCCTGCCGCTGCGCATCCTGCCGCGTCGTCGCCCGCACCGTCGACGGCCGCGGTCGATGCTCCTCGCGCTGCGGGCGTGGTCCGTCCGCCGCGACACCTTTTGGCGACCAGTGACGTACTGCTGCCGAGCAGTCGCCAGGGCCTGCAAGGGGGCCATGCGTGGGTCATTCTGCCCGTCAGCGATACGGATGCGGACATCATCCACTTCCCGCCGCGCGATGGCACCTCGCGCACGAGCGCCGGCAGTGCCCGGCTCGTGCTCTCGATTAAGACCAGCCAGGCCGCCGCCGTCGCGTCGTGGGATGGGCAGCTGTTTCTCGTCGGTGGCTCGCCAGTGGCTGAACGTCGGCCGATCGGCGCCATCACCGCCGCAAGCCGCATCGGCCCCGGCAGTTGGCGTTACGCACCCAACGGCCGCATCGAGACGCTTCCCCCGCTCGATGGCCCGGGACAGATCGAGTCACTCATCGGCACCGCGCACGGCCTGGCCGTCATCACCCGCGCAACGCAGACGCCGCGCCCCGGTGCTCCCTCGGCTGAACTTGCCAAGTCTCCTCCACCCTCGCCGGCTGCAACGCTGCAGATCCTCGATCGCCTCGACCAGGCATGGCTCACTCTGCCGTTGCCCGAGAGACTCTCCGGCAAGGCCACGGCCGAACTGCACCTGCTGACCGACGCGACGGACCTGCTGCTGGCCGCGCGCCAGCCCGGCGACAGCAAACTGGAGCTCTATCGCGCCACAATCACCCGCACCGTGCGCGAGCAGCCCGTGCCCGGGCAGGAGCGTCCGCAGCGAACGATCTCCCTCGCCGCTGCATGGGCGTTTGACTCAGCGGTCACGCTGGCGCCCGAACTGGCGGCCCTGCCGATCAGCACCGGCGAACGCCACACGACGCTGACGCTCCTGCGGACTGACGGCCGCGTCGTCGTGGTGCACAACGATGTCGGCCGCGTCAGTGCCGCTCGGCTCAACCCTGTCCGCCCCTGGCGCGTCGAGCCACCGACGGAGTTGATCAACCTGCCGGTCGACACGCCGTTCGTCGACGTCCTCGGGCTGGACGCGCGCGAGCGTCTGGCGCTGATGACCTACACCAAGCCCGAGCCCCTGGGCACCCGCCAGCGGGGTGAGCGTCGGACTGATCCCCTGTCCAACCGCCCGCCGCCCGACTTGGCCCGACTGGAAGTCCGCGAGGTTGATCTGGCCTCCGGCGCGGTCGTCGCCACGTCCACGGCGC
>JALOQT010000011.1 GCA_025453375.1 Phycisphaerales bacterium
GGCGTGTCGCTGTCGATTGAGCCGGGGAAGATTTTGACGCTCATCGGGGCCAATGGGGCGGGCAAGACGACGACGCTGCGGGCGATCAGCGGGATGGTGCGTGTGTCGGACGGGGGGAGCGTGAAGTTTGACGGGCAGGATGTGACGGGCGTGCGGCCGGATGTGCTGTGCCGACGCGGGCTGGTGCACTGCCCGGAGGGACGCGGGATTTTCAGCAACATGACAGTGCTGGAGAACCTGGAACTTGGCGCGTTTTCGCGGCGAGATACGGAGCAGATCGGCAAGGACATGCAGCGGGTGTTCGAACTGTTCCCGCGCGTGAAAGAGCGGCTGAAGCAGGCTGCGGGGACGCTCAGCGGCGGCGAGCAGCAGATGCTGGCGATCGGCCGGGCGCTGCTTGCGCGTCCGAAGCTGCTGCTGCTTGATGAGCCGAGCCTGGGGCTGGCACCGCAACTGGTGCAGGCGATCTTCCGGATCATCCGCGAGATCAACGAGCAGGGTGTGACGATTCTGCTCGTCGAGCAGAATGCGTTCATGGCGTTGCAGGTGGCGCACACGGCGGTGGTGCTGGAGACCGGCGGCGTCGCGATGAGTGGCGACGCGAAGGAACTGGCCAAGAGCGATGCGATTCGCAAGGCGTATCTGGGGCACTGATGGGGCACTGATGGGGCACTGATGGGGCACTGATGGGGCACTGCTCAGCAGGAGCCGCGTGAGATTGAAAGCATCGCGGAACACGCCGCGTGGAGCAGGCTTTCAACCTGCTTGGGATGCGTCTACTTCCCCGCGACTTCGATGACGCGCATTTTGGCGCTGCGGGCGCGGGGGTTGGTGTCGGTCTCGGCGTCGGTGGCGGTGATGACTTCGGCCTTGCGGGAAGGTGTGCCGTCGACGCCGACGGGGGCGGCGTGGCCGGCGCGGATCAGCTTGTCGAAGCACTGTTTGACCGGGCGGTCTTCCAGTGAATGGAAACTGATAATCGCCAGGCGTGCGTGCGGGGCGAGCCAGCGGGCCGAGTCGCGCATGGAGGCGAGTTCGACGGCGTGGGCGAGGTCATCAAGCAGGCCGGCGAGGTTGCCCAGTTCGTCGTTGACGGCCAGGCGCAGGGCCTGAAACGTGCGTGTGGCGGGGTCGATTGGATCGGCGCGGGACGTCTTGCTGGCGAGGGCTGAACGGATGATCGAGGCGAGCTGGCCGGTGGTGGTGATGGGCGCACGGTGGCGGGCTTCGATGATGCGCTGGGCGACGAGGCGGGCGTGGCGCTCTTCGCCGAAGTCGCGGATGGTCTGGGTGAGTTGGTCTTCGTTGAGCGTGGCGATGAGCGTGGCGGCGGTGACGGGGCCGGCGGGGTCGAGACGCATGTTCAGCGGGCCGTCTTTGCTGAAACTCAAGCCGCGGGCAGGGTCATCGACCTGCGAACTGGCGAAGCCGAGATCGGCCAGGAGCATGGTGACCGGTGCGCAGTCGCCTCGCGAGACGGCCTGCTGGGTCCAGTTAGCCAGGGCGGCGAAGTTGCCGCGGTGGGTCAGGACGCGCACGCGCTGGCTCGTCCCTCCCCCCCCACCACTCCCGCCTGCTTCGGCGACGGCGGCGAGCACGCGTTGCTGGGCGCGCTGGAGATTGCCGGCGTCGAGATCGTTGAGGATGATCGTGCCCGGGCGCGAGGCCTGCGTGTGCTTGTGCATCGCGGCGACGGCTACCGCGGCGGCGTGCCCGCCGAGGCCGGCGGTGCAGTCGACATAGGTCCAATCCCCCGCATCACCAACGCGTTCACTCGCGCCGGCAAGCCGCAGCGCCCGCAGCACTTCCTGCATCAAGACCGGCACATGGCCGAAGGACTGCTCCATGGGCGAAGATAGCGCCGGCGTGGGGGTGAACGGGCGGGAGGAGAAGGGCCGCGGGGCGAAGAGACCAGATCGGGGCAAAAACACACACGGCCCCTTGTGGGGGCCGCGGCGTACGAAAGTGATCCCAAGGGGATTCGAACCCCTGTTCCCAGGATGAGAACCTGGTGTCCTGGACCAGGCTAGACGATGGGACCAACTGAAAACCGACCAAGAAACGATGCGTCCAGGGCCAAAAGGATAGCCGGGTGCGGGGCGGGGTCAAGGCGTGGGGTGTGGGGGCACGGGTTTGATGGGCCGCGCGTCGCTGGAGACGTGACGAATCACGGCGTGTGAAGGGCCAATGCTGCGCGGCGATGGCGGGTTGGACATCCGCGATCTGCCGATGGGAGGCGGGCAGGTTGAACACGGCGCCCCGCGGCCTCAGCCATTGCGGCTGAGGTCTGACGCTTTGCGTCTCACGTCTACGTCTCACGTCTTGAAGCCGAGGCTCCTATCATTCGACACTGTTTGTCAATCGGGGCCGATCTGGATTCGACCGAGCGTGTGACGCTGCTGGTCGCGTGTCGTGGAGCATGCAGGCCACGTAAAAAAGTATGCACCTTTATAGTTGCCAATAACAACTATGCTCTCGCGGCCTAACTAAGGCTGCATGTCCTGGCTTGCTGGGCCCGTGGCGGGTCAGGACACAGACAACGGGCTGGCGCTGGCGGGGTGCACCCTGCAACCAGCGTGAGATGCACCGGGTGCTACGAACCGATCTCAGCCTGCCGAGGGCGGAGCGGAACCGACAATCAAATCATCGGATACACACGTAGAAGCTGACAGCCGACCGTCTTGGCACGGGGGTTCGATTCCCCCCGGCTCCATTTGTAGTGACGAGGAGGGAATGGGAACTGGTAAGTGGTGGGTGGTGGGTGGTGAGTGGTAGGTGAGAGGGATAAGCACGCGCGACTAGTAGTCGAAGGCGAGTGATCTCCCGAGTCCGCCAGTAGAAGTCTCTTCTGGCCCCCGCTGCCCGTTCAATTGAATTTGGCTGGCTCGCTCGCCGGCGCGGGTCAGTTCTCAAGCCACTAGGGCCTCAATATCGATTGACAGACCTGAGATGTGTCGCAGGCTCGTGCCTTCCCACTGCCACAGGGTCCGGTCTACGACGTGGACGAAGGCGGAAACTTGGCCGCCATCGGGATTGGAGTACGTCGGCCCGCCGCGGATGGGCAATCCCGGCAAGATGCTCAACTGGACGTTGCCCATGAACTTGGCCTGGAGGTCGGTCATTTCTTGAGGCACCTCAGCGATGATCCGCTGGGCGTCTCCACTGAGGTAGAGGAAGAGCGTCTTGCCCACCGAGGGTCTCGGGGGTTTGGGCTGCACGAACGGGGCGGGCGACGGCGCTGGGGGGCGTGGATGGCCGGCGAAACCGATGAAGGCACCGGCGATGGCCGCGGCGGCGATGATGGCGACTGCGACAAAGACGCGTCCAGGCCGCACGGTCTACCTCCCAAACAGAGCCATACTTCTGCGTTCGATCCACGAAGAGAGACGATGCCGAAGATCGGATCGCCTCGCAATGGCGTAAGCGTCACCCACATGTAGAGTAACCACAGCGGGCGGGGCTCGCAAGACTCTCGCAGGTGATTTGGGAAGGGCGAGGCAGCCGCGGCGTGAGCGCCCATCAGGCCGAACCGTCCGAGAAACGCGGGCGAAGGGAGTCGAACCCCTAACCTTCTGATCCGTAGTCAGATGCTCTATCCAATTGAGCTACGCCCGCAGAAGGTGGAGGGGAGTATAGGCGGCTTGGCTGCGGGAGGGAAGGGCAGGCGAACGAATGCCGGGCGGAGGGGGAAGCGGAACGGGAATGGGAACGTGAATCGTTGCCGAGCGGCGGTCGGTGGCGGCGGCAACGAGTCCAGCATTGGCACGACCGGGGCCTTTCACCTTCACGTTCGGGGTCAGTTTCGGGCTCTTGACGGTGCTCTTGCCCGGCTGGGCGTGCTGGCCTAGTATGGAGGCCCGTCACAGAGCGTGGCGGGGGTTTTCACGACTTTTCTGGGATTGCACGAACCTATGGCTCACTCTCTGTCGGCTCAGAAGCGGATGCGTCAGAACGAAAAGCGCAACATGCGCAACCGCTGGCGCAAGGCCTCGATGCGGGCCGCGATCAAGGACCTCCTGGAGGCCATCGCGCACGGCACGATCGACGAGGTCAAGAAGCACCACAAGGCGACGCAGAAGCTGATCGACCGCACGGCGGCGAAGGGCGTGATCCACAAGAATCAGGCCGCGCGTCGCAAGAGCCGCCTGAACGCCCGCGTGAAGGTGCGCGTGCAGAGCAACGCGGCCGTGCAGCCGCGCAAGGCTGGCAAGAAGGGCTGAGCAAGTCTCGGCCGATGGATAGATTTCACCCAACGCCCCGGCCCTGTGCTGGGGCGTTGTCGTTGGGGGGGGAGCGGGGGATGGGGAGCTGGCATCCGGCATCCGGCATCCGAAGAGCATTTCGCGTCTGACGTCTGACGCCTGAAGCCTGAAGAAGCCTCAAGTCTCACGTCTCACGTCTTCCCGCCCCCCACTCCCCCCATCGCGGCAGTGAGGTGGTGGGTGGTTCGCAGGGTGTCTGGCGGGTCGATTGTCGATGGCTGTGATTGCAAGGGATCTTGGTGAGTTTCAGTGAGTTTCGGCGGCAGGGGATGTGAATCTGCGGTAGGCTGTGGAAGACTTGCCGCGGGGAAATACGCACACCCTTCCCCTCGGCGCGGCGTTCGTCTAGAATGACCCCCAAGGAGCCGCCGGAACACGGCGGGAGCCCCCATGAGTGTGACGGCGCAGCTGCTGAAAGTTTTCCGGGTCGAACAACAACTCCGCGGCCTCAAGAGCCGACTGCACACCGCGGAGAAGTTCTTGGCCGAGCAGGAGAAGCAACTCGCGGGCCTGACTGGCCAGCACACGAAGCTCGCCAGCGAGCACAAGGGCCTCCGGGCGACGATCGCCGGGGAGGAGACGGAGACGGCGAGCATCGACGCGCGGATGGCCAAGCTCCGCGATCAGATGAACTCCAGCAAGACCAACAAGGAGTATTCGGCGTTCCTTGCCGAGCTGAACAGCCTCAAGGGCAAGAAGGACGAGATCGAGAAGGCCGAGCTTGGGCAGATGGAACGCGTCGAGGCGATCAAGAAGCAGGTCGACGAACTGGCCAAGTCAATTGCCGAGCGCGAGGCGATTGTCAGCAAGGCGCGGAAAGACGTGGCGGATCGCGCGGCGGAGATCAAGGACCGCGTTGATGAGCTCAATGGCCAGCGGTCGGACCTGGCCAAGGACGTGCCGGGCGATGCGCTGAAGTTCCTGTCTGATGCGACGGCGCTGCACGGTGATGAGGCGATGTCGGTCGTCGAGGTGATCGATCGGCGGAACCATGAATGGTCCTGCTCGAACTGCCAGATGACCTTGCCGGTCGAACTGGTCAACGCCATCAGCATGCACAAACTGACGCGGTGCAACAGCTGCAAGTGCATCCTCTTTACCGAGGAGGATGTCGTCAGCAAGAAGGCCCCGAAGAACGGCGAAGTCGACAACGAGGACATCGTCAAGAGCAAGAAGCGCGTGGCGGCGAAGAAGGCCAAGCCCGCGGCGGCGGATGCGGCCAAGCCGGCGTGAAGTCGTGGGCGATTTCCGAATGTGAGCCTGACGCCGTGTTTGGCGGCGTGGTGTGCGGAGAATCGTCCTGAGGCGTGCCTGCGGCTGTGCCTCATTCAAAGGATTTTCTTCTCCAGCGATGGCGAAGGCGTGATTTGGCAGTATGCTCTGGCGGGAGCCCGTCACACTGTCCTCGTGCACTCGAATATAGGAGAATGATCATGAATTTCACGTCCGTGTCGAGCGCAGCGATTGCCGCGTGTGTTGGCCTGTCCTTGTCGACCGTGGCGTTTGGCCAGGAGCGGCTGATCGCCGTCGACAGTTCGCGGGCGCTGAGTGAGATCAACCCGGCGACGGGCGTGCGGACGCAGATCGGCACGGTCAGCGCCAATGCCGGGACGTGCGGCGGCCTGGCGCACAACTGCCAGACCAACACGCTCTGGCTGACGAGCACGAGCAACGACTCGCTCTACACACTCGACGTGGCGACAGGCACCGCGACGCTCGTCGGGACGTATGACGGCAGCACGACATCGCCGATCGTGATGCACGGGCTGGAGTGGGATTCGACAACCGGCACGCTGTGGGCGTCATCGAGCCACAATGGCGGCTTGTACAGCGTCAACACGAGCACCGGTGTGGCGACACTCGTCGGCCTGACGGGGCTATCAAGCTTCACGAACCTGGTGCATGACCCTGTCGCCAACAAGCTGTATGCCACCAACGGGAGCACCGATTCGTTCTACGAGATCGATCGCACGACTGGCGCGGCAACGCTCATCGGCACGCTCCTCGGCCCGACGAACCCGCACGGCCTGGCGTTCAACCGCAGCAACAACACGATCTATCTGGTCTGCAGCAACACCGACACGTTGTACCGGATCAACCCTGCGACGGGGGCGGCGGCAGCGATTGGCAGCGTCGGCACGAGCAATTTGCTCGGGCTGGCGTGGGTGGCGCCGTGCGGGCCGACGGCTTGCACGCCGAGCGATGTGGCCGGGCCGAATCAGACCGTGGGCCCCGATGGCGTGCTGACGGCCGATGACATCATCGTGTTCCTGGGGTGGTTCTTCGCCACCGACACGCGGGCTGATGTCGCCGGGGCGAATCAGAGCACGACGCCGGACTCTCAGTTCACGGCCGATGACATCATCGTGTTCCTCGGGCGGTACTTTGAGGGGTGCGGCGGATGAGGCCGGAGCGGTCATCAGGCGACGCCAAGCTGGCAACGTGGCGATGGGCGACCATCGAAGGCGATCGGTGCGGCGTGACGGCGATGCGGTAGTCACCTGACTTCACCGCTCGACATCGCACCGGGCCCGGACCGATACTGCATGCTGGCCTCGGCAGGTGGCCACGCCGACTCCCGCGCCGCCCAGCCCGTCCCCCACTTCCCCACCGCCTCCCCCTCCCAAGCCTCAGACTCTCCCATGGCCAAGCACCAGAACCTCACCAAGCACCAGCAAGGCATCGTCAATCGGTACTACGCCCAGCACGATGCGATTCACGTGACCAAACTGATGGAGCTGGTCAGCGAGCTGGCGGTGTCAGAGGGGAAGAAAGCCGCGGGGCTGTGGAAGCGGGTGGAGCTGGCGTTGCGCCAGTGCGGCATCGAGGAGGCGAAGATTCGGGCCGTCGTTGACGGGGCGGACGTGAAGAAACTCGCCGAGCTGGTGGGGCGGCTGAGCAAGTAGCGACAGGGCGACTGGGCTACATCGCTACATGGCTACAGGGCTACATGAAGACGTGGTGCGGTCGGGGGCAGTCGTGCGTCGCCGAGCCTCGCGTGTCTTTATGTAGCGATGTAGCCCTGTAGCCATGTTGCCATGTAGCCATGTAGCCATGTTGCCTCTCAGCCCCCCGCCCGGTTTGTTGGCTTCGGGCCGGTTCAGCCGATACCTCCCCCCGCATGGATGCTGATTTCAGTCTGCAGGTCTTGTCGCTGGTGCCTTTGGCGTTTGTCATTGCGCTGGGGTGTTGCGTGGGGTCGCTGATCAATGTGCTGGTGTATCGGATGCCTTTGGGGCTGGGGGTGGTGACGCCGCCGAGTGAGTGTCCCAAGTGCCAGACGAAGCTGACGTGGCGCGAGAACATCCCGGTGATCGGGTGGATTTTGCTGGGAGGGCGGTGCAGGTTCTGCCGGAGCAAGATCAGCAGTGAGTATCCGATTGTCGAGGTCTGCGTCGGGGCGCTGTTTGGGCTGGTGTGGGTGATGTGCTATCTGATCCCGCAGGGGACGAGCCTGGCGGGGCTTGATCTCCATCAGTTCACGCCGGACTGGGCACGCAACGGGTGGATCAAGACCTGGCCGATCTATGGCGTGATTGTGGGCATGATCTCCTGCCTGCTGGCGATGACGATCATCGACGCGCGGACGTTCATCATCCCGCTGCAACTGGCCTGGGCGTGCGCGATCATCGGGCTGGTCGGGCATGTCGGCGGGTCGCTTCTGGTCAACCTGATGGGCGATCAGACGCTGGCGATCACTGCGGGGGATGAGTTTGGCAACAAGTATTTCTGGGCGATTGCGACGCCGGCGGTCGGGTATCTCGGCGGGTGGTGGTGGTGGATTGGCGCGTCGATCGGGGCGATGGCCGGGCTGGGCGTCGGGCTATTGATGCTGCGGCTGGGGTGGATTCGTCGCTCGTTCCTCGACTACGACGCGTGGGAAAAGGCCGAACTGGCCCGCCAGGCCGAGGCCGTCGCCGCGGGCAACACGACCGGCCAGGTCCCCCTTCGGCCCGATGGCACGCCCGAGGACCCGACGCAGCTCTGGACGGCATATCCACACGCGCGGCGCGAGATGATCAAGGAGATGGCCTTCCTCGCGCCCGCGGCGGTGCTTGGCGGGCTGAGTGGGTGGCTGTTTGCGATGTGGTTTGGCTCATCTGGCTCGGGGGCGGGCGGGATGACGGCTGATGGCATGGGCGTGGCGATTGACGGGGTCAGCCCGCCGCCCTGGCTGCTGGTGCTGTCGGGCGTGCTCCTGGGCTATCTGATCGGCGGCGGGGTGGTGTGGCTGATTCGCATCTTCGGGACCTTGGCCTTCGGCAAGGAAGCGATGGGCCTGGGGGATGTGCACCTGATGGCCGCCGTCGGGGCGTGCCTGGGGTGGATCGATGTGACGATCGCGTTCTTCCTGTCGGCGTTTATCGCGATGGGTTGGACGATCATCTCTGCCGTCGGGGGCAAGGGCGTCCGCAAGACGATGCCCTATGGCCCGTGGCTGGCGCTGGCATCGGTGCTGGTCTTCCTGCTCAAGCCGCTGGTCGAACTGGGGATTTCTCGACTGGTGGCGGGCGGACAGCCGATCAACTTGCCGTAGAGCGGAAGCCCACAACCGACAGGACGTGTGCTTGGGTGGCTCTTGGCATGTGCGGCGATTGACATATCGCGGTGCGTGCAGGGTTGGCTTTTGCGGTTTGCGGCCCTAAAACTGGGCCTGTGTCGACCACTTTCGCCGCGTGGAGCGCGGCGTGGATTCACCGGCAAGTTCGCCAGACAGCAGCCGCGGGCTGCGTGGACTGACGAACGACCACCGAGTACATGGAGGTTCTCAACGTGAAGATGATCTGGAAAGCAACGATCTTGACCCTGACGGCGGCCACTGCCCTGAGCCTCGGTGCTTGCAAGAGCAAGGAACTGCAGGCCGAGAACGAAAGCCTGCGCACGCAGCAGGCGGAGATGAGCACGCAGGTTGAAGAACTCAACCAGAAGCTCGAGATGGAGCAGGCCGCCCGGCGCGAGGCCGAGAGCCGCAAGGAAGCGATGAACAGCGAGATCAACACGCTGCGCACGCAGGTCGCTTCGGCCCCCGTCGCGGCGCCGGCCCCCGCCCCGATGCCCAGCGGCAACACCTGGAGCGGCGGCGGCAACGACCGCGGCTCAAGCGGTGGCAGCAGCCGCGGGCGCGATGAGGTCATCACCGTCGCTGGTGACGTGGCCTTCGGCCCCGGCCAGGCGACGCTGACGGCCGCTGGCCGTCGCGAACTGGACCAGATCGCCCGCGACATCAACCGCCGCCACAGCGGCAAGCGCATCCGCGTCGAAGGCTTCACCGACAGCGACCCGATCCGCCGCAGCCGCTGGGGCAGCAACCAGGCCCTCAGCCAGGCCCGCGCCGATGCGGTCGAGAAGTACCTGATCAGCAAGGGCATCCCGGGCAGCCGCATCAGCGCCGTCGGCCGCGGCAGCGCCGAGCCAAAGGGCACGAAGGCCGCCAGCCGCCGGGTTGAGATCATCATCGTGGCGAACTGATTTTGGGAAGCGACGAAGCGACGAAGCGACGGGTAGATTCGACCCCGCCTTTGGCGGGGTTTTTTGTTGGGCTGTGGGCGGAGCAGACGTCGAGGAATCGTTGCATGTGGCGCTGTAGCCATGTTGCCCTGTGTCCTTCCTGCCCCCTCCCCTCGCCTATTGTCGAATATGGCTCAGCGTCGCCACCATTATGAGCGTGCGTTTGAGGCGTATCTGCGGCAGCGGCGGATGCCGTATGTGGCGGTCGATGAAGCGCGGCGGGCATTGCTGCCGGAAGGGGCGAATCTTCAGGCCGCGTTGCGGCTCAGTGATGCTGCAGACACCAATGCCAACGCTCTTGCCGTTACTGACGAAGGCAGCGAGACGGGCCGAGGTCACGGCGTACTTAAGTCGTTTGACTTTGTGATCTACGCTGGCGGGCGGGCTGAGGGAACCGCACGTGGGGCGGGCGCATGTGCCGCGCCAAGCTCGGGGGGCGCGTCAGGCTCGGGGGGCGCGGTCAATCTGTTGGTGGATGTCAAGGGTCGCAAGATTACCCGGCGGACGCTCGCGCGGCGGACGCCGGCGGGGGCGTTGATGGCCCCGCCGCCGCGGACGCGGCTGGAGAACTGGGCGACGCTGGATGACATCGCCAGCCTGCGGACCTGGGAGGGCCTCTTCGGCCCCGGCTTCGCTTCAGCGCTGGTGTTTGTCTATTGGTGCGAGGAGCAGCCGCCCGATGCGCTGTTTCACGAGGTCTTTGACTTTGAAGGCCGGTGGTATGCGATGCGTTCGGTCTTGATCGGGCACTACGCCGCGCTGATGCGAACCCGCTCGCCACGCTGGCGAACGGTGGACCTCCGCGCGGCAGACTTCGACCGCATCAGCCAGCCGCTCGGCCCGGCGTGGCTGGGCAGCGTGGGGGCGTGAGGGAAGACGTGAGACGTGAGTGAAATGAGGCGGCTACACGCAATCTGGCTCATGCCCGGCCAATGGTGCCGACGCCTACCATCGACACACTTGGAGATTGCCATGGTCAATCGTCGAATGAACCAGTCCAGCCTCGTCTCTCGCGTGATCCGCCCGGCCAGCCGCGGCGTCGCGGCGATCGTGCTCGGGGCGTGCATGCTCCTCGGCCCCGGCGCGACGGGCGCCTCGGCCCAGCCCGCCAACCAGCGCGCGGTCCTCGAGCCGCCGACGGTCACCGGCAAGAGCGAAGAAGGCCAGGGCTGGGGCATCTTCGGAATGTTCCTGATCTTCCTGCTGCTGCTCGGCGCCGCCATGGTGCCGACGAAGCGCGGGCATCAGGACTGAAGGCTACATGGCGACGACGGGGTGGCCCG
>JALOQT010000292.1 GCA_025453375.1 Phycisphaerales bacterium
CGACGACCGCGACGGACCTGGGCATCGCCGGCAGCGTCGCACGAAACAACCGGCTGGATAACAACACCGGCAGCAGCGGCTCGATCACCGGCACGCAGATTCGCGGTCGCCGGATCAACACCGTCGGCACCAACACGGCCCTCTCGCAGCTCAACGACGGGCTGGGCGTGTCATTTGACCAGACCGTCGGTGTCACGACGCCGGACATCCGCGTGACGCTGCGCAACGGCTCGACACTCGATATCGACCTTGGTGCGGTCTACAACGCGCAGGGCGCGCAGGTGCAGGGCCAGGCCAACACGCTCGGCGACATCGTCAGCCGCATCAACGCGGCGGGTAACGGCAACCTCACGGCGTCGATCGGGGCCGATGGGGTGAGCCTGCGAATCGACGATACCTCAGCCGCCAGCGGCACCACCACGATCGCCGACTTCAGCGCCGGCGCCACCAGCCCCGCGGCCCCGCGCACGGCGACGGACCTGGGCATCGCCGGCACGACGACCACCGGCACGATCAACGGCACACGTCTGATCGGCAAGCTCAACAGCGTGTCGACGAGCCGCATTCTCGGCGGTCAGGAGCGGCTGGGTGACAATCAGTTGCGGGGCACCTATCGCAACGGGACGAACTTCAGCCTGACGATCGACACCAGCCTGTCACTCTCGGACATGCTCGCGAGCATCGGCCAGCAGAGCGGCGGGCGATTGTCCGCCAGCATCGATCAGTCGGGCAACCGCATCGTGCTCAATGACACCACGGGCGGCACTGGCCGGCTGGTGATCCTGGGTGCGGGTGATGCCGGCGGAACGCAGATGGCCGAGCAGCTTGGCCTGAGCACGGGCTCGGCGGGTGTCGCATCGAGCACGGTGACGGGCCAGCGGCTGCAGCGCCAGTATGTGTCGTATGCGACGCAGACGAGCCAGTTGAACTATGGCCGGGGCATCGGCAGCGGGCGGTTTGAGATTCGCGCTGCTGACGGCACTCGGGCGGAGGTCAACATCGGCTCATCAGTGACGACGGTGGCTGAGGTGGTCAACGCGATCAACAGCGCCGGCACGGTGACGCCCGAAGGCGGCGGCTCGGCGGTGACGAAGTTCCGTGCGCGAGTCAATGACTCGGGCGATGGCATCATCATCGAGGATCAGTCCGGCGGGACCGGTGCTCTGGCGGTTCGCGATGTGACGGGCGCGGTGGCGCGATCACTGTTCCTGGCGGGGACGGCCAGTTCGGACAATCGGCTGGAGATCAACGGGTCGTATGAACGCCGCCTGACGGTGACGCCGGGTGATGGGCTTGCGACGCTGGCCAGCGCGATCAACAACTCGGGCCTGAACATCCGGGCCAGCACGCTGACTGACGGCGGGGCCAATCCGTTCCGGCTGTCGGTCAGCTCGCGGACAAGCGGCGTGTCGGGCGCGTTTACGTTTGACGCCGTGGGTGCGGATCTGGGGCTGACGACGACCAACGCGGCGCGGGACTCACTGGTGTTCTTCGGCAGCGACAACGCGACGACAGCGCTGGCGGTGGAGACGTCGTCCAACTCGGTGTCGGGGGCGATTCCGGGTGTGACGCTGGAACTGCGCCAGACGACCACGACGCCAGCGACGATTTCGGTCTCGACGGATGTCGAGGCGATCACCAAGAAAGTGCAGGATTTCATCACGGCGTACAACGGGCTGGTGGACTCGATCGCCAGCCGCAGCAACTTTGACAGCACGGCGAACCGGCGCGGCGTGCTGCTGGGTGACAGCGTGACGCAGGAACTGCGCGGGCGACTGCAGCAGCTCGTGCAGAGCCCGGCTGAGGCGGTGCAGAGCAACTACCGATTCCTGTTTGAAGTGGGCGTGAAGCTGGGCACGGGCGGGAAACTGACGCTTGATGGCGAGGCGCTGAAGCGGGCGATCGAGCGTGACCCGCGCGGCGTGATTGACCTGTTTGCGGCGCGGGTGCAGAACACCGGTTCGAGCACGCGTGAACTGGCGCCGGGGATCACCGTCAGCGAGTCGACCAGCGGGGCGGTGACGTCTCGCGGCGTGATGGAGATTCTGGCCGACACGCTGGAGTCGTATACACGATCGAACACGGGCGTGCTGACGCGGCAGAGCTCGACGATTGAGGATCAGATCCGCGCGCAGAATACGCGGATCACTACGATCGATCAGCGGATCGAAGCACGGCGGCGAATCCTGGAGACGCAGTTCATCCGGATGGAAAGCAGCATCGGCCGCCTGCAGAGCCAGGGCGGCAATGTCAGCAACATCCGGCAGGTGACGTCGGGCTTTGGCGCCGGCTAAGTCGATCGCGGCGAATCGGGAACAAGCCTGAGGTGAGGCGTGGCCCGCCCCCGGGACGGGTGGGGCGTTGGTGAGATTGTCAACGAGTTTGCGGATTCCGGCGCGTGTGCGCTCAAGATGGACCGATAGCGGTCCGATCCCTCCAGTGATGAGAGCATTCAAAGCCCAGGCTGACAGTTTCCTGACGACCAAGGTCTTGACCGCCTCCCCTGCGGAGTTGCGGCTGATGTTGCTTGATGGGGCGGTGAAGTTTGCCACGCAGGGGCGTGATGGGCTGCTTGAGAAGAACTATGAGGGGATGTTCAAGGGGTTCTCGCGCTGCCGCGAGATCCTGCTGGAACTGAGCACGACGATGCGTCGGGACGTGGGGGATCCGACGCTGGTGGACCGGATGCAGGCGCTGTACACGTTCATGATGACGCGCCTGCTGGAGAGCAGCACGGGACGCGACCGGGCGCCGGCGGATGAGGTGATTCGCCTGCTGGAGTTTGAGCGCGAGACGTGGGTGATGCTGATGGAGCAGCTTGCCGCGGAGGGCGCAAGCCCGGGCGGCGGCGCGGGGCTGATGATCGAAGCGAGCCCGGCTCCGGTGCAGCGCGCGGCGGCGCCGATGCGCGGGTATGGTGCGGCGACAAACAGCGGCGAGGGTGCGGGGTTTGTGGCGCACGG
>JALOQT010000293.1 GCA_025453375.1 Phycisphaerales bacterium
TGATGAGCCCGGAGGGGCGCGTGGTCTATGGCCCGGCCGAGACGGTGGGCATTTATTCGCTGACGTGGGTCGGCCCGGGCGGCGCGACGGACACACTGCTGGAGGGCGGACGGGTGCGGCGCGCGTTTGCCGCGAACCTGCTGGACACGCGCGAGAGTGATATCGCGACAGCTCCGGCGGCGCAACTGGCGTCACTGGTCTTCAACGCGACGGTTGGCGAGGACCAGCGGGCGCCGCTGCGGCTGTGGCCGTGGCTGATGCTGGCGGCGCTGACGGTGCTGCTGCTGGAGTGGTATATCTACAACCGCAAGGTGGTGGTGTAGAAGGGTGGGAGCGACGGAGCGACGAAGCGACGCAGGGGTGGACTTCGTCACTGCGTCACTGCGTCACCGGCCCCCCTCAGCAACCCGCGAAGTAGCGGCCGAGGAAGACGATGATGTCGTCGGCGGTGAAGGCGCTGTCGGGGGTGGAGGACTGGTTGGTGCCGGCGATATCGGCGCGTGGATCGGCGGCGAAGTACCACGAGAGGAAGACGATGATGTCGTCGGCTGAGAGGCTGCCATCGGCGCCGACGGTTTGATTCGCGCCGGCGACGTCTGATGGGCCGCACGCCAGGGAGACGATCTCGCCGAGCAGTTCGAAGGGAAGGTCCTGCGCGACGGAACCGGCGCTGGCGGGCTTGCCGGAGTCGGCCAGCGGGAGCCAGCGGTCGGCCAGCACGGGCGGCGGGGCGAGGCGGAACTGCAGGGCATTGGCGCCAGGGCTGCTGCGCTGGCCGGCGATGGTCAGCGCTGGGGCGAAGATCTGCGTGTCAGCCGCGGCGTCGGGCGTGAACTGCCAATCGAGCCAGAAGGTCTGCGGCGTGCCGGCGGCGGGCGGGGCGGTGAGCGTCAATTGCGGCCAGGTGAGGGTGACCTGATAGATGATGCGGGTGGCCGTCGGCTCGATCGCGGCGGGGGCGTCGGCGACGGTCGCGGTGCTGAAGATGCGGCGCAGGTCCGTCGCGACGATGGTGCGCAGGCGGTCGGTCTGTTCATCGCCGAAGAGGATGGTGCTGCCGGATGAGCCGGGCTGACCGCTCCAGATGCGGAGATTCGCGGCGGTGATGCTCGGCGCGGGCGAGGCGATCGTCGGATGAGCGAAGTAGACATAGAACCGCGCACCGCTGATGCGCCAGCGCGAGCCGGGCGGGAGCGTGAAGTCATCGGCGAAGCGGTAATGCGCGCCGCTCACCTCGGGCACGGCAAACCCGGCAAACCCGGCGACGGCGTTGGAGGCGGTGGCCGTCGGGCCGGTGCCCAGCGCGGCGACCTCCGACCAGCGCGTGCCCGCGGGGGCTGCGAGGCCCGAGCGCGTTTGGCTCGCGCCGCCGAGCCCGGGGTCACCCAGTTGGCCGCTGTTGGAGTAGATCACGGTCTGAGCGTGCGAACTGATCGGCGCGAGGGCGGCAAGCGCGAGGGCGATGGCGATGTGGCGGGCGTGAGCGGGCATGGTGTGGGCTCGATGATGCACGTGGGCGTGTTCGGATCAGAGGCAGATGCCGCGATACATGGGCACGAAGTTGGGGAAGATGAAGGGGAGGTTGGCGGCGTTGGTGAGGCGCTTGTCGATGATCTCGGCGAGGATGTGGCGAATGTCGGTGGTGACGGGAATGTCCTGAGTCGTCAGGGGTTGACCGCTGGGCAGGCCAGGCCAGACGGTGACGATCCGGCCGCCGAGCACGGCCTTGCCCATGACGAACATGGCGTTGCCGTAGCCGTGGTCGGTGCCGAGGCTGCCATTCTCTCCGACGCGCCTGCCGAACTCCGAATGCACGATGACGGTGACATTGGCCTGACGAGTGGCAACGACATCGGTATAGAACGCGGCCAGCGCCTGGCTGAGGTTGGTCATCAGCGTGACGATCGAACCGGTGAAGACGCCGTTGGTCGCGTTGTAGGCGGCCTGGTTCTGGTGTGTGTCCCAGCCGTTCTGGTCGATGGCGATGGCTTCGGTGAACTGGCCGGTGCTGGTGGTGTTGTTGGCGGCGATGAGTGCGGCAGAGGTCCGCAGCGCGTAGCCGAGGGACGTGGTCGGATACACCGCGCCGCCAGCGGGCGTGTAGCCGGCAGCGCCGATGGCGTTGAGCCGATCGATCGTGGCCAGGGTGTTGTTGGCCTTGTCGTTGAGGGGCTGAGGGGAGAGGTCATACAGCCCGTCAAGCACGGCGCGGCGCAGCGCGTTGGAGGCTGTCATGCCCGTCAGGCCATAGCCGCCGGAGTTGGATGATGAAATCGCCGAGAGGTTGTTCAGCAGCGGCGGCACGCCAGGGTTGGACTGCAGCTGCGGGATGGGCAGCGCATTAGGTGAGCCTTCGAGCGTGCGCTGCAGGCCGTCGGCCACACCGATGGCGCGGACGGCCGAATGCGGGTTGACAGGCGGCTTGGTCGCCAGGTGACGGCCGAGCCAGCCGGTGACGACGTTGTTGCTGTTGGCCAGCCCGTTTTCCATCCAGCGCTGGGCATCGAAGTGGCTTTTGTTGGTGCCCGTCAGGCCGCAGGCGTGAATGACGGCGAGTTTGCCGTCGAGATAGGCCGGCAGCAGCGGGCTGAGCCACGGACTGAAAGCGAAGTTGAAGGTCGTCCGACCGCTGACGAACGTGCTGTTGGGAATCGCGATCGAGCGCCGGCCGAGGGGCTGCGTGGTGTCATCCGGGGCGAAGATGCGCAGGGTGGGGCGACAGGTCGGGTTGGTGTAGGTCGGATCATCAAACGGCACGATCATCGACAACCCGTCACATGCGCCGCGGAGATAGATCGAGACGATCACATCGCGAAAGTTGTCCGGCACACCCTTGGCAAAGGCCACCTTGGGCAGCCACGCTGGAGCCGCGGCAAGGGCCGCCGCGCCGACGCTGGCCGACTGGAGGAACCCGCGCCGGCTGAGCATCTGATACTCGGGACATGCATTGGCAACTTCATTG
>JALOQT010000294.1 GCA_025453375.1 Phycisphaerales bacterium
TCACCGCTCGGCGCCTGCGCCGCCGGGTCAATCTCCCGCAGATATTGCCACGAGTAACTCCCCGTGTCGTGCCCATCGCTGACGCGAATCCGCAGGGCATAGTTCCCCACCAACTCGGCAGACTCCGCCGCGATGCCGCCCCCACCGCTGCCCATCGCCCGCACCGTGGACGCCGACAGAATCGCCAGCGGGTTCTTCTTCTGCTGCTCCCGCTGCTCCTTCATCTCCGCGCTGGGCGACATCTTCCGCAGGTACGCAATCGAGTAATACGACGTCCCGCCGTCACTCCACTGGACGGTCAGCCCGCGGTCTTTCTTCAGGTCGATGGCAAGGGGTGGTGGCTCCACAGGTGATCGTAGAGTATCTACGTCACGTCCGATGACCTCGGTTCGGCGCAGTCTTTGCGCTTCTGCGCACAAATGGGTGCGCAGCCCTTGCGCGTCGGACTCTGTCAGGGTCACGAACTCTGTCCAACATCCACAAAAACGCGATAGCCAGTGAGCCAACGCGGCGGGCGGAGCCCCTCGCCAACACATCCATCACCGGCCAGACGCGAGGATCGCCCATGGCCACCGACTCACCTTTCGGGAGGCTCAGGCATCATGGCTCACGATCAGCTCATCGAGAAGTTCTTCGAGACCCTCATCACCGGCAACCGCCCACGGGCCCGCGCGATGGTCAACGGCCTCGCCGCCGACCATGGCTGGTCCAGCCGCCAGATCATCACCGACCTTTTCTGGCCGACCTACGAACTCATCGACCGCCTCTATCGCGCCGACCAGCTCAGCAAACTCTCCCACCACACCGCCACGCGCCTCCTCCGCGTGCTGGTCGACCAGAACGCCCTGAGCCTCGAACGCTCCGAGTGCAGCAACCGGCGCGTCATGGCCTTCTGCGGCCCGCAGGAAGCTGACGAGATGGGCGCCCAGATGGCCGTCGACCTCCTCGAAGCCTCAGGCTTCACCGTCACCTTCGGCGGCGGCGGCATCGCCAATGACGAAATCCTCGCCATGGCCAACGACGCCAAGCCCGACATCATCCTCGTCTTTGCCAGCGCCGCCAGCGATCTGCCCAACATCCGCATCCTCATCGACACCATCCGCGGCGTCGATGCCTGCCCCAACGTGCAGTTCGCCGTCGGTGCCGGCGTCTTCAACCGCGCAGAAGGCCTCGCCGAGGAAATCGGCGCCGACGTCTGGGCCACCGGCCCGATGGAGATGGTCGATGTGCTCGTCGCCCAGCCGACGCGCCGCTCCCCCAGCGCCGCCCGCACCGCCGCACGCCGCGCCGCCCGCCGCGCCGCCGAGTCTCGCTCCAGCAAGACCGCCGAGGCCAACGCGCTCATCGAGCCCGCAGCCGAAGCAACCACGCCCAAGGCCGAAGCCGACTGATCGCCAGCACAGCAAGTTACACTCACTATCGCACGCGGGCGGCCCGACGGTCGGGTCGCCCGCGTAGCGTTTTGCAATCTGGGTACCCCGCACCTCCGGGCCCGGCAAACTGCCGCAGACCCGCCCACCGCCTCTGCACCCTACGGCAGAATCAGCATCGCATCCCCAAAGCTGTAAAACCGATACTCCCGCGCAATCGCCTCGCGATAGATCCCCTGCAGCCGCGCCACACCTGCCCCGCTGCCCGTCCCATCATCCAGCACGCTGGCGATCATCGCCATCAGCGAGCTGCACGGCAGGTGAAAGTTCGTCAGCATCCCTTCAACGTGCTGCCACCGATACCCCGGCGTAATCAACAGCCGCGTCCAGTGCCCCGCCGCCTGCCCGGTCTTCGCCGCGGCCGCAATCGCTTCAGATGAAAAACTCTCCAAGGTCCGCGCCGAAGTCGTCCCCACCGCAAAGACGCGCCGCTTCGTGCCCGGCGCTCGCGCCGCCACCAGCGCCGCCGCCGTCGCCGCGGGTACCTCGCACCACTCGGCATGGATCGGATGGTGCTCGACAAACTCCGTCTCCACCGGCTTGAACGTCCCGAGCCCCACATGCAGCGTCACCGCCTGCCGCGTCACGCCCCGCGCCGCCAGCGTTGCCAGCAACCCAGGCGTGAAGTGCAGCCCCGCCGTCGGCGCCGCCACCGACCCGGGCTTGCCCTCGTCGGCATACACCGTCTGATACACCGCCCGATCCGCTCGATCATCCCCCGCATCCGCATCGGCCTTCCGCTGCGACCTGATGTACGGCGGCAGCGGCGTGCTCCCCACGCGCTGCAAAATCTCCACACTCGTGCCCCCGACCGCCCCGCCCCGCACATCCTCCACCCGCGCGATCCACGCCGCCGTGTCCTCGCCCGATTCACCCGCGCCGCCCGACCCCGCCGCGTTGCCCAACTGCGCCTCAGCCTCGCGCTCGTGCGTGTGCGTCGTCGTCCGCGCCAGCAGGCGCAGGCTCACACCCACATCGAGCCCCTGCGTGTCCGTCAAATCCACCCGGCTGCCAATCCGTGGCCGCTTGGCCCGCAGCATGATCCGCCACAACCCCTCATCCCGAGGCACCGCAACATCATCCGCCAAGCCCAGAAACAGCCCCTCCACCTTCCCCCCAGTGTCCGACCGCGCGCCAGTCAGCCGCGCCGGGATCACCTTCGAGTCATTGACCACCAGCATGTCGCTGGCACCAAGCAGCTCCGGCAAATCTCGCACACACCGATGCTCCAGCCGCGCCGGATCACTCCGCGACACCACCAGCAGCCGCGCCGCATCCCGCGGCTCGACCGGATGTCGCGCAATTCGCTCAGCGGGCAGGTCATAGTCAAGTGCAGCAGTGGGCAGCATGGCGTCTCGTTTCATTCAACCAGCACATCCCACGCATCAACCCATCAACCCGTCACCCCCCACCTCACCACTTCACACTCGCCAGCCGCTTCATCGCCTCCGCCAGCCGAGGCGTCTCGCGCGTCAGGCTCACGCGAACGTAGTTCGTTGCCGTCTCGGCAAACCCCGCGCCCGGCACC
>JALOQT010000295.1 GCA_025453375.1 Phycisphaerales bacterium
AGTTCGGCGGCGATTGCCGCGCCAGCGAAGCCGGTCAGCACGATCGCGGCGATCAGGGGGCCAAGCTCACGGAGCACTGCGACGCCCAGAATGTTCGCCGTGAGGTCCTTGCGGCCAAAGTCGTCCAGCGGCGGGGCCATCTGCAGGACGAGGATCAGCCCGACACACCCGGAGACGAGCGAGACGATGAACACTGACCGCACGCCCACACGCACGAGCTGGGCGATGATGTTGGGCCGCCCGATGCGGACCTTCGGCCGGACGATCGACCGCCAGATCCAGCGGATGGTCTCGATGAGCAGGTTGGTCGCAGCGCCGACCTGGTCGATGGTCGCGAAGAACTTGGCCCCGATCGCCTCGGCCCAGGTGCGCAGGAGCGTCACGGGGTGAAAGCGGCTCAGGCCGGCTCTGGCGCTGGTGCGGGCGAGTTGGCGGGTTAGTTGGTCCACTGGCAGGGCGAGGATAGCGACCCCGCTGACGCCGCGGCCTGCGCTGCGCGTAACCTTCGGGCACATGCGCCACGTCACACTCATCACCACCGGCGGCACCATCGAGAAAACCTACGACGAGGCGACCGGCACGCTGGACAACCGGCGATCGATCGTCCGGCGGATGCTGCGGCGTCTGCGCCTGGAGGACACGGTCGTCCACACCGTCGAACTGATGAGCAAGGACTCACTGCTGATGACCGATGACGACCGGGCACGAATCCTCGAAGTCGTCCGCGCCACCTGCGGCACGCACAGCCGCCCGGACCCGACGGCCAGCACGCACAACGGTGGCGTGGTCATCCTGCACGGGACCGACACACTCTGCACCACCGGCGACCTGCTGCACCAGCGCCTGCCCGACCTGGCCGAGGCCGTCGTGCTGACCGGCGCGATGCGGCCGTATGAGATGACGCGGTCTGACGCGCTGCAGAACCTGACTGAGGCGGTCTTCGCCGCGGGGATGCTGCCGCCGGGGGTCTATGTCGCGGCCCACGGGCGGGTGCTGAAGTTCCCAGGCGTGCGGAAGGATCGGGATCGGGGGACGTTTGTGCGGGTGAGTTGAACGGTTGTAGCCGGCGATGACGAACTGACCATGGCCCACACGGACGCCTGAGGACTGGGCGATCTGCGGCAGTTCGGCCCCTCTCGGAGAGAGGGGGTACCCATGTGCAGCACCCTGCCTGACACTCGGGGACCACTGGCGAACTTTGTCGGGGGATTGTCAGTAGATGCGCTGGCGATCCATATCATCGCCTGCCCTGCCCGCGGGTGTATGTTTCGTCGCGGGCTGCTTGGAGTGCCGGAACCATGACCACCACGCTCACGCTCGGACTGATCTTCGACCCGCTCTACTTCATCCTCATCGCCCCCGCGTTTTTGCTGTCGCTCATCGCGGGGTGGATGGTCAAGAGCCGCTTCAACTGGGCGAGCCAGATTCGCAGCCCGCGCGGTTTGACCGGCGCGCAGGTCGCCCGATTGATCGCCGATCATCACGGCTTGCGGCACGTGCCCGTCGAGCCCAGCCAGGGCCACCTCAGCGACCACTATGACCCGCGTGCCAAGGCGCTGCGCCTCAGCCCGCAGGTCTACGGCGGAAACTCGCTGGCGGCGTATGCCGTCGCGGCGCACGAAGTCGGCCACGCCATTCAGGACCAGACGCGTTATGCCCCGCTGGTGGTGCGGAATTTCATCGTGATGACCGCCGGGTTCGGCAGCAACCTGGGCCTGATCCTCTTCATGGCCGGCACGGCGCTGGCCGCCGGGGCGAAGAGCCCGATCGGGATGTGGCTGATGATCGGCGGCATCGTGCTGTTCTCGCTGGTGGTGTTCTTCCAGCTGGTGAACCTGATCACGGAGTTTGACGCCAGCGCTCGGGCCAAAGCCGCGCTGATCGACCTGGGCTACGTCTCGCGCGAGGAGATGCCGGCGGTGAGCAAAGTGCTGACGGCGGCGGCGCTGACGTATGTCGCCGCGACGCTGCAGGCAGTGCTGACGCTGGTGTACCTCGTGCTGAAGTTCAATCAGTCGCAGAATCGGTGAGCGTGCGAGCGGTCGAAGGCCGACTCGGGCTGTCGTTTCAGTCCTGATTGAGCCGCGCAATCTCTGCGCGAGCACCTGCACGTCCGCCGAGCGTTATTCGATCGCCGCGATGGTGAATGGCCCGCCGCACCGAGCATTTTTCGGACCGGGGTGATTCCCTGAGACATTCCGGCCGATAGCCCGGGCATGTCTCCAGAGGCGCCTGAGGGGCGCGACACATCTCGGCAGCAGCGAATTGCTCGGCGGGGCGACCCGCTTGCGCGCGTCGTCGCGGGGCTGAGTCGCTGGTCGGTCTGGACGCATGTGGCCCTGGCGGTCGGGGCGTTCACGGTCATTGGGCTGATGGACCGCATCACCGGGCCGGAAACGAGCCTGGCGGTGTTTCAGTTGATCCCGCTGGCGATGCTGGCGTGGTTTGTCTCGCGGCCGGCGGCTGTCGCGCTGGCGACGGCGGCGGGGTTTGCGTGGTATTGGGATTACTCGCCGATGATCAGCACGGCCTCGGGCACGCTGGGCGTGCAGGTGTGGGCGTGCGTCAGCCGCGTGGGGTTTTTCATGCTGGTGGTATGGCTGGTGTCGGCACTGCGCGAGCTGTATGACCATCAGCGCGAACTGGCGACGACCGACGAACTGACGGGCGTGGCGAATCGGCGTGCCTTGCTGGCGGCGGTTGAGCGTGAGGTGGCGCGCGGCGCTCGCGCCGGTGTGCCGATCAGTCTGGTGTATATCGATGCGGATCACTTCAAGGCCGTCAACGACCGGCTTGGCCATGCGGCGGGCGATCGGCTGCTGCGAGCGGTGGCCCACACGCTGGAGACGACGGTTCGCCGGGCGGATGTTGTCGCGCGGCTTGGGGGCGATGAATTCGCCGTGCTGCTGCCTGAGACCGGGCCGGAAGCGGCGGCGAAGGTGGCGGG
>JALOQT010000296.1 GCA_025453375.1 Phycisphaerales bacterium
TGGGCGCGCGCATCACGCACGATCTGCGCCGGCTGATAGAACCCCATCGGCTGGCTGTTCAGCAGCGCACAGGCAAACTCCGCCGGATAGTGACACTTCAGGTACGCCGACGCACACACCAGATGCGCAAAGCTCGCCGCGTGGCTCTCCGGAAAGCCATACTCGCTGAACCCCTTGATCTGATCAAAGCACCGCCGCGCAAACGCCTCAGGAATCCCGCGTGCCACCATCCCGTCAATCAGTTTCTGCCCGAAGCGATAGATCGCATCCCCCTTGCGCTTCCACGCCGCCATCGCCCGGCGCAACTGATCCGCCTCCCCAGGCGTGAACCCCGCCGCATGCACCGCCAACGCCATGCACTGCTCCTGAAACAGCGGCACCCCCAGCGTCTTGCGCAGCACCCGCTCCACCGCTGGATGCGCATATTCCACCGCCTCCTGCCCATTGCGCCGACGAAGATACGGATGCACCATGTCCCCCTGAATCGGCCCCGGACGCACAATCGCCACCTCAATGACCAGGTCATACCACGTCCGCGGCCGCAACCGAGGCAACATATTCATCTGCGCCCGACTCTCAATCTGAAACACCCCCACCGTGTCAGCACGACAGATCATGTCAAACGTCGCCGTATCACCGCCGGGAATCGTGCGGAGGGAGAGCGACGGAGCGACGAAGCGACGAAGCGACGAAGGGAAAGACACTTCGCGTTCGAAGTCGCATGTCTTCCCTTCGTCGCTCCGTTGCTCCGTCGCTCTTCCCCTTCCCCCACTCAGTCGCTCTTGCGCTCCAGGCTGCGAATCAATCCCTGCAGGATGCGATCGACCTCCGCCAGAAGTTCCAGCAGCTCCGGCGTGCAGGTCAGCAACTCCAGCCGCTCGGCCAGTTCCACCTGTGTCGACAGTTCCGCCAGCGATCCCCGCGCCATCCTCAGATATCGAAGATAATCCTGACGGCTCTGACGTGCATGACCCTCGGCAATGTTCGACGGCACCGACACCGCTGCACGCCGCATCTGTGATGTCAGGCCAAATCGCTCCGCGTTGGGCAGCCCCTCGCTCTGCTGATACACCATCTCCACCAGCCGCATCGCCTTCTGCCACGCGATCAACTCTCGGTACGTCCGAATCGTGCTCATCGCCGCCCTCCGCTCTCGTCACGCACACCACACTGCACGCCGCTGCCGAAGCAGACCGTACGCCCACCGCCGCCATGCCCTCCCCCTCGATCGCCAGTTCACTCCACATTCCTTCTTCTGTATCTCCCTCCGTCGCTTCGTCGCTCCGTCGCTCCGTCGCTTCCCCCCCCTCCGTCGCTTCGTCGCTCCGTCGCTCCGTCGCTTCTTCCACCAACTCAAAACACCGCCGCAAACAACTCAGCATCCCCAGTCCCAGCACATCCACCTTCAGCATCCCCATCGCATCCACATCGTCCTTGTCCCACTCGATGACCGTGCGCCCAGCCATCGCCGCCGGCTCGACGGGCACCAGTTCGCTCAGTTTCGTCCGCGTCAAGACAAACCCGCCCGGATGCTGGCTGAGGTGACGCGGAAAACTCAGCAGTTCACTGCTGATCGCCAGCAGCCACTGCAGCGTCGCATCCCGCGCGTCCAGCCCCAGTTGCGCCAGCTTCTCCGAAGTTGTCACCGCTTTGTCCCACCACTCGACGCTCTTGGCAATCCGCCCGACGAGATCCTCACTCAGCCCCAGCGCCTTGCCCACCTGCCGCAGCGCACTGCGCGGCCGGAAACTGCTCACCACCGCCGTCAACGCCGCACGATCCCGCCCATACTTCTCATACAGATACTGAATCACCTCCTCGCGCCGCTCGTGCTCAAAGTCAATATCAATATCCGGCGGCTCGGCACGCTCCTTGCTCACAAACCGCTCAAAGAGCAGCTCCACCTTCGTCGGATCCACACTGGTGATCCCCAGATAAAAACACACCGCACTGTTCGCCGCCGCTCCGCGCCCCTGACACAAGATCCCGCGTGATCGCGCAAATCGCACGACGTCATGCACCGTCAAAAAATACTTCTCATACTGCAAGTCCCCGATCAGCCGCAGTTCATGCTCGACAATCGCCGGCAGCTCGCACCGTGCCCCACGAACCCCCGGTGCATGGCCCATCGCCTCGCCATACCCCGCCTCGACCAGCGCCCGCAGATGCTCCGCCGCACTCCGCCCCGTCGGCACCACCTCATCTGGATACTCATATCGCAGTTCATCCAGATTCGCCCGGCATCGCCCCGCCACCACCCGCGCCCGCGCCACCGCCTCCGGGCACGCCCCAAACAGCCGCGCCATCTCCGCCGGCCCCTTGAGGTGCCGCTCCCCATTGCGCTCCAGCCGCAGCGCCGCCTCCGCCAGCGTCGTCCGCTCGCCGATGCACGTCACCACGTCCTGCAGCATCCGTCGTGACGCATCGTGATACAGCACATCCCCCGTCGCCAGCAGCGGCACACCACTAGCCGCCGCCATCGCCCCCGCCTGCGCCAGCACCTCATCATCCGCCCCGCCATAACACAGCGACACCGCCAGCGACAACCGATCATCATCAAACACCGCACGCAACCGCCGCAACACATCCACCGCCCACGCGCTCCGCTCCGTGGCCCCCTCCATCACCTCCCGCCCCAGCACCACCACACACTCCATCCCCGCCTGATGCGCCACCACATCCGCCCACCGCACCACACACCGCCCCTTCCCGCCACGCGCCTTGCCCACCGTCAACAACGAACACAACCGCCGATACGCCGAAAAATCCCGCGGCAACAACGCCAGCCACACCCCATCATCCCTGCGTACCCGCATCCCTCTGGGTACCCCCTCTCTCCGAGAGGGGCGTACTGCCGCTGATCCCCCAATCTGCAACACCTCGGCGCACATGCCGAGTTCATCTGCATCCTCACCCACACCATCACTTCACACAGCCCCACCGCCTCATACCCCAGCGCCGCCGCCCGCTCGACGATCTCCTCGGGATGACTCCCCCCATGCAAAAACGAATAGTTGCTGACACACAAAACCTCCGCCCCACCACACACCTCCGCCCCACCGCGCCCCTGCCCCTCCCGCACCTCTCCACCAGCTGCCATCGCGCCAGCAACCGCCCCCCCGGCCCCCGCCAACTTGAACGGATGCGTCCGCAACTTGGGAAACTCATTGTCAGGCATAGCAGTGGGGGGTGGGGGGGCAGAAGTGGCGAGTGATGAGTGACGAGTGGCGAGCCAGACAGGGAACAGGGCCGAGGGCCGAGTGGGCAGTAAGCGACGAAGTGAGAGCAAGCGACGAAGCGACGGAGCGATGCAGCGACGAAGAAAAGGCCAACACCCCAACACCGCGTGGGGCAGGTTTCCAACCTGCCCGCAAACATCATCCAGCACACCAGAAAACTCAGAGACCACCGGTGGGCCGGGCATCCCCGCCCGCCACCCTTGAGAACCATCCAACTCCCACGCCGTCAACCTCACCGACGATGAAGATCACACGTACCACACAAACAATCATCGCGCAGCGACACCTCCCCTCACCCCTCGGCCCTCACCCCTCACCCCTCACCCCTTCCTGTCCCCCTACACCCACTGCCCATGCACAAACCACCCCGCTCGCATGCCCGACCCATCAGCCCGCATCGCCTCCGCTCGGCAGATCCACAGCACCCGTCCATCGCGCAGCCCGAGCATCATGTAATCACGCGTCGCACGCCGCACACTCGGCCCAGTCAACCACCACTGATCGCCGATCCGCTCCGGCCCGCGTGACCACGCCACCTCCGCACGCTCGCCACGCCACGTCACCGCCAGCACCGCCCCATCCGGCGACACACGCATCACCTCCGCCGCCTCAGGCGTGGCCAGCAACTCCGTCGGCCGCGGCGGCACCCGCGCCATCACCTCATCGCCGGCCTGTGCCATCGCACCGCCGCGAGGCCGCGCTCGCACCGCACGCCTCCCCTCCGTCGCGGCGTCACCCCGTCGCTCCGCCCCATCCTCCCGCCCATCGACCTGCACCAACCTCCACGCCCGCTCCGGCAGATGGCTCGCCCCCGCCGCCGCACGCAGCACCACCGCCGCGCGGTCCTTCGTGCTCAGCCGCGCCGCCAGCGTGTCGAGCATCTCCGCCCGCTGCATGATCCGCATCGGCGTCTGCAAAATCGCCGCATCGTCCTGCAAGGTCGAGGTCATCTCGCGCTGCTGCTCGACGATCCGCCCCGTCCGCCGCGCCGTCAGCCGCATCACCTCCACACCCGCGCCGCCCATCGCCATATCGATGCGCTCCAGCCGCAGCCGCAGCAGGTTCCACACATGCTTGATCGATCTGCTCGCCCGGCTCAGCCGGACATCAATCACCTCGCGCCGCAGCCGCGCCGCCACCGACGCACGCTCCAGCACCAACCGCACCTCGCACACCCCGCGCGACGCATCCAGCACCCCCATCAGTTCCTCCAGCAGTTCACCCGTGCAGCGCACAATCGCCTCCTGCTGCGGCGTAGGCGACTCAAACTTCCGCACCACGCCCACCGCCGCCGCCGGACGCACCGCCGACAGCGGCTCATCAACCAATCCCAGCGCCTGGTCAATCCGTCGGATCACCTCCATCCCAAACCGCGACGCCACACCCTGTCGCCCCCCGCGCGGCAGCGCCAGCAGTTGCCCGCACGTCCGCACGCCCATCGGCCACAACCGCTCAATCACCCGCGCCTCAAGCCGCAACGCCTCCAAAGGCAACCCCTCCAACGCCGCCCGCGTCGCGCTACGTCCTACCACTTCACAAGGCATAGCCCCGTAGTGCGCCACCGCCCACGCCGCCCCCGGCGTGTCCGCCACCGCGACCCGCGCCGTAAACCCCGCGCGGGCCAAACCCTGGCTGATCCGCCAGGCCACATCCCATTCGCTGGCATGCACATGCTGCGTGCCGCTGAGATCGATGAACAAGCCATCATCACCATCAAGGTGCACCACCGGCCCATAGCGCAGCGCCCACCGCGCCAGCCGCCGCAACATCTCCCGCCGCCGCCCAGGCACATCGCGCACCACCAGCAGTGGCCCACTGCCGCCTCCCCGCCTGCGCCCCCGCCCGTGTGCAGGTGCCCCCACCAGCGCCCGCGCATCAGCCAGCGGCATCCCCACCCGCCCGCCACACTGCTGGCACGCCACACACGCC
>JALOQT010000297.1 GCA_025453375.1 Phycisphaerales bacterium
CTTCGTCGCGGCCCGCGTGACGGGCTGGTGTGCCCACATCATGGAGCAGCACGGCGACAACCGCCTGATCCGCCCGCTGAGCATCTACACCGGCCCGGCGGAGAAGAAGTGGAATGGGTGAGGGGTTAGGCATCAGGAGTTAGGCATCAGGCATCAGTGGACGGACGTGAGGCTCGCCGCGTAAGCAGCTTGTCAGTCCGTGCTGCCGCCCTCCCGTGCTGACTGCGAGTTGAAGGCTCGCGGAGGTGTTGTGTGTCACACGCTCGTCGCTGCTATTCGTGTCAGCATGAGTCATCCTTCACATCCGCGCGATGCACGGAGTGCGGTCTGACGCGACGGCAGCAGATCATGATCCTGCGTCGACGGGCAGATCTGACCAACGCAGCCCTGATGTACGTCGTCGCACTGTTCGTCTTCGCCGTCGCGATGCTGCTGCCCCTGCTCATCGGGGAACTGGGTATGTGGCGGATCGTCAAACATCTTCCGGGCCAAGTATGGTCGCTGATCGTGCTGATGGTCACCACGCTGCTGGTCGTCATCGTCACGGCGACGATTCTCTGCTGGCGAATCTCGCTGGCATACCGACCGCTCAGTCCTTCAGACCCTCCGAAGAGTCGCCCAATCTTCATGCTCATGCTGGTGTGCGGCGTCACCCTGCTGGCCGTCTTGACATGGGGTGCAGGCACAATCTTCTACGCGGCATCCAACCTCGCTGGCTAGGCGGCCTGTGCGGACGCGATGCCTTCCCTCCGTCGCTTCGTCGCTCCGTCGCTCCACCCCTCCGCCTCACTACGCCCCCGCCACCCAGCCCACCCATCCCCTACACTCCCGCCCAATGTCTGAAAACCCCGCCGCGACTACCCCTGCTGCACCAGCCACAGACGCCCAGCCCGTCTCGATCGCGCGGGCGCCGGGCAGCATCAATGTGTTGCTCGTCGGCGGCGGCGGGCGTGAGCATGCCCTCGCCTGGCGCCTGCGGCAGTCTCCCAGCGTCGGCGAAATCTACAGCACCGACACGCAGAACCCCGGCATCGCCAGCATCTGCCAGCCCCTGGATTTCACCTTCGACATGCGCGACACCTTCCGCCTGCAGCGATGGTGCATCGCCAACCGCATCAGCCTCGCCGTCATCGGCCCCGAGGAGCCACTCTGCGGCGGCCTGGCCGATGCACTCGGCGGCTGGGAAGACCCTTTCGCCGTCGCCGGCGCAGCGCAGCCCGCACACAAACACACCAGCGGCGGCCTCGCCGCGGCGGTGCCCTACGTCTTCGGCCCCAGCCGCGCCGCGGCCCAGCTGGAAGGTGACAAGGCCTTCGCCAAGCAGATCATGCGTCAAGGCCAGGTGCCCACCGCCGAGGCCCGCACGTTCACGGATTTCGACGCCGCGCGGCAATACGTCGCCTCGCGTCAGGAGCCGCCGGTGATCAAGGCCGCCGGCCTGGCCAAGGGTAAAGGCGTCTTCGTTCCGTCGTCGATCCAGGAAGCCGTCGCCGCGCTGGAGCGCATCCTCGTCCAGCGTGAGTTCCTCGACGCTGGCAAGACCGTACTGATCGAAGAGCGCCTCAAAGGCCGTGAAGTTTCGGTCTTCGCCCTCGTCGACGGCAAGACGATTTACGTCCTGGACAGCGCCCAGGACCACAAGCGCCTGCGCGACGGCGCGCAAGGCCCCAACACCGGCGGCATGGGCTCAATCTGCCCGAGCCGCGCCGTCGACGACCGCATGATGGACCGCATCCAGCGCGAGATTCTCGTCCCGACGATCGACGCACTAAAGCGCGAAGGCATCGAGTATCGCGGCGTGCTCTACGCCGGCATCATGCTCACCCCCGCCGGGCCCAAGGTCCTGGAGTTCAACGTCCGCTTCGGCGACCCCGAGTGCCAGACCCTCATGGCCCGCTGGCACGGCGACCTGGCCGAGCACCTCATCGCCACCGCCGACCGAAAACTCGAACACGCGACGATCACCTTCAACGCCGGCGCCAGCGTCTGCGTCGTCCTTGCCGCCGAGGGCTATCCCGACAAGCCACGCAAAGGCGCGGTGATCGAAGGCCTCGAAGACGCCGCCCGCATCCCGGGCGTTCAAGTCTTCCACGCTGGCACGATCCGCAACGAACGCGGCCTGATCGCCGTGAGCGGCGGCCGCGTCCTGGGCATCACCGCCACCGGCGACACCCCCGACGACGCCCGCGACCGCGCCTACGCCGCCGCCGACAAGATCCGCTTCGCAGGCAAACAAGTCCGCCGCGACATCGGCACGGATGTGGTGGGGTGAGCGGCGAAGCCGCTCAAAAGGGCCACATCAGCAAAGGGCCAAATGGCCAAAAGAAGGCCTGGCGTGAGACGTGAGACGTCAGACGTGAGACGTCAGACGCTCGCGGCGATGCCGCGTGCCGGGTGGGACACGCACTCCGTGAGTGTCATCGGTGCGAAGCACCGACCCTTCGGCGGCTGCCGAAACGCGTGACAGACGCTGCCTCAGCCAAATGCGCCTTGAAATCCGCATCACTCGTCGCGCGGCAGGCCCGGCAAACAGGCGTCCCCGACCGACCGTTGAACGGTACACGTCCGCTCGATTCCTGTTCCATCGATGCCTTGGTCTTTCGCTTCGTGGCTCCTACCACCCTACTTCCCAAGCAACTCCCGCACCGCTGCCTCCAGCTGCGCATCGCGGCTGGCCGCTTCGTCACCTGGCAGCGCCGGGACGTTGATATCCGGCTCGGCGCCGTTGTTTTCAAGGTCCCGGCCGTCGGGGAGGTACCAGCCGCGGAAGGGGGTGCGCAGGGTGCTGCCGTCGATCAGGCGGGCCGCGCCGGTGCTGATCACGCCGCCGTAGGTCGCCGTGCCGACGAGCTTGCCGCGCTTGATGACCTTGATCGCGTGGGCGAAGATCTCGGCGTTCGAGAATGAGTTTTCGTTGATCGATCAGCCGCCGGTCGCGTGGATAGGCGTCGAACGGCACCTCGCTGGGCAGCACGCCGCGCGGCTGCGTCTTGGCGTGCACCGGCGCCGTCAGCGACGCGAGCAGAATGTCCGCCGTGAAGCCACCACCATTGTCGCGCACGTCGATCACCAGCCCATCCTTCCCATGGGCCGCGGCGTACAAGTCGCGCTCAAAGTCCCGCACCGATGGCAGGTTCATCCCGCGAATGTGCAGATAGCCCAGCCGCCCGTTGCTCAGCGACTCGACCGCCGCGCGGCGAGCCGCCACCTCGGCCTTGTACCGCAGCTCCGACTCCTCACCAAAGCTCGTCGGCGTGATGATGATCGTGTCCGGCTTGGCGTCAGACTTCGTTTCAGGCTTACCGTCGTTGCCGGCAGCAGCTGTATCAGCCCCAGCCGCCGCGTCGCCCCCAGTCTGCGCATCGCCCCCAGCCTCCGCACTGCCCGCACCATTCACGTTCGCGTTCACGTTCGCCGCAGCGTTCGCCCCGCGGCGAATCCGCAGCAGCGTCTCGCGCCCGCTCTTGGCCACCATGAACGAGCCGAGATCTCTGCCCTGGGTCGGTTCCTCATCAATCGCCACAATCACATCGCCCACGCGTGGCCCCTTCGGGTGGTCATCCGCCGGGCCGTCGGTCAGCACGCTCGTCACCGTCAGGCCCTCAGGCCCGCTGGTCGTCTCGATGCCCAGGTACCCCATCGCCAGCGACGGCGGCGTGAACCCATCCGGCCCCGTGATGCCCATGTGCGACGCATCGAGCTCGCCCAGCAGCATCGAGACCACGCGGTCAAACTCCCCAGTCGTGCGCGTCATGCTCGCCAGGTCGAGGTAGCGCATGCTCAGCCCGCGCCAGTCCAGGTCCTTGAGCGTCGGGTGATAGAAGCCATTGCCGATCACACGCACCGCCTCGGCAAACTTCAGCCGCTGCTGAGCACGCGCCTCGAGCACCACCGGCGCGTCAATCGCCAGCAGATCAACCTTGCCACCCGCCACCGGCGCCGCCGACGCCTGCCCCGAGCGAACATAACTCACCCGCTCGCCCGTGAGATTCAGCACGACCGATCGCAGTGAGCCCGAAGCAATCGCCTTGCGATCATCACCCTTGTAACTCACGCTGACCAGCGCCGGCTCACCGCCCGCCGCGCCTCCTGCAGCGGGGGGAGTGGGGGGCGTGGGGGTTGTTGGTGCAGCCGGGCCCTCGCTGATCTGCGAGAACACAATCCGATCACCCCCAGGCGTCATCAGCACCGTGCCGATCGACCCCGAGCCAACATTGACGCGCCGGACCCGCAGATACGCAGTGTCCAGGTCCTTGAACGTCAGCGGCTTGAAGGGCGAGGGGCTCGCCGTCGGGTTCCGCTCCGCCGCCTTGCGGGCCTTCTCCTGCCGGTCGGCATCACCCTCGACCCACTTGGCATCGTCCCACAGCACCGGGTCAATCGCCTTGCGGGCCCGCGCTGCCGTCGCCTGCTTCTTGTAGTAGTCCTCCAGTTCATACGGCCGCAGGCTGTCCAGCGAGCGGTCGAGCGTGATGGCGTACAGCCCAAACTCGCCATTCTCCCCCGCACGCTCAGACCGGAACACCAGCACCTTGCCATCAGCCGACAGCCGCGGCTGGTCATCCGTGTCCGGGTGACGCGACAGGTTCAGCGGCGTGCCCGGGTTTGCACCCCCCCCCGCCCCCGCGCCGCTGTCCAGCAGAAAGATATCACTGTTGAAATCCAGATCCTCCCGGCTGTAGAGCACGTGCCGCGAATCACTGGCCCACTGCACATCGCCGATGTTCCACCCAGTCGTCAAGTCGCGCGTGGTCTTGCCGATCAGATCAATCGCCACCAGATCACCCATCCCGCGCGTCACCAGCAGCATCCGCCCATCGGGCGAGGGCACCAGCGTGCTCAGCTCCATCCCCAGCACGCCATCATTGCGGCCACCATTCGGCCCAGTGGGGATCGCCACCTCCAACGCCTTGACCTCAAACGTGAGCGCCACGGCCCAGCGCTTGGCTAAGTCCGGCCGCCGCTCACGCGAACGCGTGCCCGCCCCCGCTGCTCCCGTGCCCGCCGCCGTCGCCCCCGCAGTCGCCCCGCCCTTGGGCTCATCAGCCTTCGGCTCCGCACCCGGCTCCGCCTTCGGCTCACTCGCCCCGGCCGCACCCGCCGTCGCGGTCGCCGCAGGCTCGCCGGCAGGGTCTGCCTTAGGTTCCGCCTTCGGCTCACCACCAGCACCCGCGCCCGGCGCCGCTGCGCCAGCAGTGGGGGAGGCTGCTGCAGGCGTCGCAGCAGGCGCCGCCTTCTTCTCCTCAATATCCTCGCGCGACATCGCCACCGTCGCATACATCACGCGGCTGGCCGCCTGCCCCGACCCGGCAATCTCCGCCTCATCGCTGATGAACCACAGCACGCGCCCATCGGGGCTCCACGCCAAGTCACGCTCGCGCCCGACTGTGCTGGTCACCCGCCGCGTCGGCCAGTTC
>JALOQT010000298.1 GCA_025453375.1 Phycisphaerales bacterium
GTGGGCGTGGTGGATCGGGGGCTGGAGGGGGGCGTGGGAGCGGGCGCGGTCACGCGGCAGAACTAAACGCGCGATTCCGGGGGCAAGGGCGTCATCCCCGCCCAGCGCCGGATGGCATAGTGGCCGAGATAGAGCAAAGGCGTGATGGCCAGGGCCAGGACGAACTTGAGCATGTAGCCCGTCGCGGCGGTGGGGATGACTTCGCCGAGGGGCATTGGCTGGCCACCACTGGGGAAGGCGTGGCGCATGGCGTAGAGCCCCAGGAACGTGACGACCAGTGAGTCGATCGCCTGGCTGATCAGCGTGCTGCCCGTGGCGCGGAGCCAGATGTATTTGCCGCCGGTGGCGCGTTTGATGACGCCAAAGAGGAAGATGTCCAGCAAGTTGTTGACCAGATAGGCGCAGAGCGAGGCGATGTACATCACGCTGGCGGAGCCGAAGATCGCTTCGAACGCGGCTGGTGGCACGTTGAAGGGCACGTCCCAGTGCGGCAGGGCACGGGCGAACTGGAAGATGACCCAGGCGAGCATCGCGAGGGTGAAGCTCATGATCACGACGCGCCGAGCGGCATTCTTGCCATAGTACTCATTGAGCCAGTCGGTGATCAGGAAGGTGATGGGGAAGGCGAGCATCCCGGCGCTGTGGTGCAGCGTGGTGCCCAGCAGCGGGAGGGAGATCGGCAGGTGAAACTCAAAGAGTTTGGAGCCGATGACATCGGCGACGAGCAGGCACATGACGCTCGCGCCAGCGAGCCAGGCGTAGACCAGCGCGGGCCTGGGGAGGGAGGTCTGATCGAGCGTTCCCATGCGGGAGTGTACCGCCGCCTGAGGGAGGCGGGAGCCGGGGCGCGTGCGTGTACGTGTGCGTGTGGACGCGCGTGGAGAGGTCTTGGGGCTTACCCTCTGGCCCTATGTCGCTGACGAACGCCGATGCTGCCCACACGCCCGAGCCGCTGGACCCTGGGGCGGTGCTGCGCCGGCGATTTGCTGCGGCGGTGCGGGCGGCATTTCCCGAGGCGAACCTGCCCGAGCCGAGCGTGACGATCGCGCAGAACGCCAAGTTTGGCGACTATCAGTGCAGTAACGCGATGGCGTATGCCAAGGCGCTGGGCACGGGGCTGAATCCGCGCCAGGTCGCGCAGGCGATTGTCGAGAGGCTCGATCTTGGCGATCTGGCCGAGCCGGTGACGGCGGCGAACATCGCCGGGCCTGGGTTCATCAATGTGACGATCCGGCCGGCGGCGCTGGGCGCGAAGGTTGATGCGATGGATGTGCCGTCGCTGGGGATCGAGGTTGATGCTGACGCGCCGGTGACGGTCGTCGATCTGTGTGGCGTGAACCTAGCCAAGCAGATGCACATCGGGCACCTTCGCAGCACGGTGATCGGCGACACGCTGGCCCGTGTGCTGGAGCGGACGCTCGGGGCGGCGAAGGTCAAGCGGCAGAACCACGTCGGTGACTGGGGCTTGCCGATTGCGATGGTGACGGCGAAACTCATGTCGCTGGAGAAGGCGGGGAAGATCGATCTGGGTGCGATCACGCTGGATGATCTCGATCGCGTGTACAAGCAGGCCAAGGCGGAGTGCGAAGCGGATGTGGATGGGCTCGCCTTCGCCCTGGCATGGGGGATGGGGCCAAAGGTCGAGGCGGAATTGGAGGCGTTCAACGCTGAGCCGCTGGAACGCAGCGCCGAGGCGCGGCGGACGCTCGTGGCGCTGCAAAATGGCGACGGCGATGTGCGGCGCGTGTGGAAGCGGCTCTATGACGTGACGATGTCGGCGTGCCTGCAGACCTGCGCACGGCTGAATGCGAACATCACCGAGGCACACTCGGCCGGCGAGAGTTCGTATGAGGAGCGGCTCGCGCCGCTGGTGGCCAAGCTCAAGGCGTCGGGCGTGGCGGTCGTGGATGATGGGGCGCTGGTTGTGCGATTGGAGGATGCGGGGATTGCCGAGCCGTGCATCGTCCAGAAGCGTGATGGTGGATTCCTGTATGCCACGACGGACCTGGCGGCGATCTCGCACCGCGTCTCAGCGCTGGGTGCGTCGCGGATCATCTACTGCGTCGATGCGCGGCAGAGCCTGCACTTTCGCCAGGTGTTTGCCGCGGCGCGGAAGGCTGGGCTGGTGCCAGCCAGTGCGGTGCTGGAGCACGCGGCGTTCGGCACGATCCTCGGTGAAGACAATCGGCCGTTTAAGAGCCGCTCGGGCGAGTCTGTACGGCTTGGCGATGTGATTGACGAGGCGGTCGAAGCGGCGCGGGGCCAACTGGCTGCGCGCAGCCGCGATCTGCCGGAGGCCGAACTGGAGACCATCGCCCGCGGCGTGGCGCTGGCGGCGATTCGCTACACAGACCTGAGCAGCGAGCGCACGAAGGACTATGTCTTCAGCCTGCAGCGGATGGTCGCATTTGAAGGGGATACGGGGCCGTATCTGCTGTATGCACTGGCGCGGGTCAACAGCATTTTGCGCAACGCGGCTGAGCAGAGGCTGGCCTCGGCGCCGACCTGCACGATCGAGCACGCGGCGGAGAAGTCCCTCGCGCTGGCGCTGCTGCGATATCCGGCATGTGTGCAGGATGTGGCGCGGACGCTCGAGCCGCACCGGCTGTGTGCATATCTGTATGAACTGGCGGTCGCGTTTGGCGGGTTCTTCGAGGCGTGCCCGGTCTTGCGGGCCGAGACGGCCGAAAGACGTGCGAGCCGCCTGCGGCTGTGCACGATGACCAAACGCGTGCTGACCGACGGGCTCGGCTTGCTGGGCATTCCGGCGATTGAGCGTATGTGAATCGCGCCCGCGGTCACTACTTGGCTTCGCCGAGCAGCAGTTTCAGGAAGCGATCCTCGGCCTGCTGATAGTTCTTGAAGCTCTCGCCGAGGCGCGTCTTGAGGTCGGCCAGGCGGGTCGCATCGGCTGAGCCGG
>JALOQT010000299.1 GCA_025453375.1 Phycisphaerales bacterium
ACTCGACACGTTGTACCCTCAATCGTTCGACCATCCAGTCCCGAAAGGGGCTTCGTTCAGGAGATCACCCATGTCCGTTCGCATCGCCTCCCTCATCGCGCTAGCCGCCCTCGCCCCCACCGCGCTCGCCAGCACCTTCACTCCCGCCCCCTTCGGCCCGTGGATGGACCGCTGGCAATATCCCTTCGCCGCCAGCGCCGGCACCCGCGCCGTCGCCCCCACCTTCACCACCCTCTGGACCAACAACACCGGCACGCAGTTCGACGATCGCGATGCCGAGTTCCTCCTCGGCTTCCGCACCGGCCCACAAACCTCTCCCGCCCGTCCCGGCATCCCCACCGGCTTCTCCCCCAGCCGCTACACGAACATCACCGTCACGCTCAACATCACCGCCGACCCCTCGGCGTCCTGGGTTTATGACCCGACGCAAGACGCCGTCCGCACCTACCTCAACCCGGGCGACCCTGCCGCCAACCCGCCCGTCGCCGCCGACCCGCAGCGCCTCCCCGACGCCGATGCCGGCCGCCCAGTCGAGCTCTATGCCGTCGGCTTCCGCAACGGCTTCACCAGCGCGACGTACCTCGAAACCAGCGGCTTTGGCGCGCCCCCAGGCTCTTTCCGCAACACGCGCCACGCCTTCCCCATCGACTTCGGCGGCCCTGCCAACGCCGCGCGCGATGTCGCCAACAACGTCTCCGGCGCCGCAGGCTTCTTCGAGGTCCAGCCCCTGGCCGTCGCCACCGCCGACCTCCCCCCCGGCTCCCCCGTCCCCGCCGGCACGCGCTTCACCTTCAACGTCAGCACCGTCGACGCACCCGTCCGCGCCTACTTCCAGCAGGCCCTCGCCTCCGGCAACCTCAGCCTCGTCGTCAGTTCGCTGCACCCCTCCAGCGCCTTCGGCGGCGGGCCCATCACCTACCCCGAGTGGGCCACGCGCGAAAATCTCACCGCCGCCAACCGCCCCACCCTCACCATCAGTGCCACGATCTGCATTGCCGACATCGCCGGTGCGAATCAGTCCCCCGGTGCTGACAACCAGTTCACCGCCGACGACATCATCGTCTTCCTCGGCGGCTACTTCGCCAATGACCTGCCCACCGCCGACGTCGCCGGCGCCAACCAGGCCTTCGGCCCCGACGGCCAACTGACCGCCGACGACATCATCGTCTTCCTCGGCGCCTACTTCAACCAGTGCGGCTAAGCGTCAAGTGGTGCGACTCGCACAGCACCACGCACCCCACTGCCCTCAGTCTCTCTCCGGGCCCTCCGGGCCTCTGGAGTAAACCACCTCTCACCTCAACGCGGCTTCAGCCGCGTTTTTCATTTCCACACCTCGCTAGCCACGTTCCCGGTCCACCCGTCAGTTCCTGATAACCGCCACACGCCCCCCCTCACCCTCCCCGCCGTCATCACTCCCCAGCGCAAAGCCTGCGCACGCCCATGACTGCAAGAGTTTCAGCCCAGGACCTCCGATCAACATCTGTCGGTGCATTCCGTCCGCGCACCCGCAGAACACCTCATGAAATCAGGCCCCGGCCACAACTCGACGCCACAACCGCTCCCCGATCGGAGCGTGCTGGAGGCCATGATCGCGGCCAAGGCCGTGACCAGCGCCTTCCAGCCCATCGTCTCCTGCGAGACGGGCGAAGTCGCCGGCTTCGAAGCACTCGCCCGCCCAAACAGCACCCCCGAAGTCTTCTGCGACAAACGCTTCGTCGACAGCCTCTATCGCGCCGTCCGCGATATCCCAGGCCTCACCCCCTCACGCATCGTTCTGGAAATCACCGAGCGCGGCGGCGCCGACGATCTCGAGCGCATCGCCGAGCAGGTCACCGAACTCAAAGCCCTCGGCTTCCAGATCGCCATTGACGATGTCGGCGCCGGCACCAGCGGCCTCAACCGCATCATGATGCTGCGGCCGCACTGGCTGAAGCTCGACCGCGAACTGGTCAGCAACATCGACTCCAACCGCTACAAGCTCAACCTCATCCGCTTCATGATCCACTTCGCCCGCCTCTCGGGCGTCAACGTGATCGCCGAAGGCATCGAACGCCGCGAAGAGCTCGACACCCTGATCGAACTGGGCGTCAAATACGTCCAGGGCTTCCTGATCGGCAAGCCCAACTTCAGCTACACCACGCTGGACGAAAACCTCTCCCTGGCCATGCGCACCAAGTGGGCCGCCAGCCAGGCCGCCCGACTGGCCGACCCGCGCCGCACGCTCATCGGCCAGCTCGCCGAGCCGGCCGAAGCGGTGCAGGCCCACAGCCTCGTCCGCGAAGTCGCCCTGCGCATCCTCCGCCTGCCGGGTCTGTCAGGCGTCGCCGTGCTCGATGGCACGCGCCTCGTCGGCTGGGCCTCGCGCGAAGTCATCCTCGCCGGCGCACGCCGCAATGACAAGAACCTGCAGATCGGCTACATCTGCGGCAACGATCTCGGCTCACTCTCCCCCACCGCCACCGTCACCGAAGCACTCGAGATGGTCGCCCAGCGCGAGAACGCCTACGTCGCCGACCCCATCGTCATCAGCGAGCACGATCGCGTCAGTGGCATCGTCACCCTCAAGCGCCTCCTCGGCGCAGCCGTCGGCGAAGCCAAACTCACCGGCGGCTCGATCAGCGGCCTGCCCACACGCGTCGATGCCGAGAAGAAGCTCCGCTCACTCATCGCCGCCCGCAGCGACGCGCTCGACTGCGCCTTCGTCGATATCCGAGGCTTCAGCGACTACAACGGCGCCTGCGGCTACGAATCCGGCGACAAACTCATCAGCGACCTCACCGGCCTGCTCCGCCTGGCCGCCACCGGCCCGCGCCCGCAGGATTGGTTCGTCGCCCACCTTGGCGATGACCGTTTCCTGATCATCGGCCCTGCCGACGACCTGCCGACCGTCCTGTCGCAGATCATCGACCGCTTCGAACGCGAAGCCCCCGCCACGCCCGCATTCCTCGGCCCCGTCGGCGCTGCCCCCGAAGCCTCCGACCCGCAGGTCCTGCTGCGCCTCGGCCTGCGCATCATCCACCTGCCCAACGTCTTCACACGCGTCAAGACGCTGCGCCAGTTGACGAACCTCGAACAGGAAGTCCGCCGCACCCTCCGCAGCGGCCCGACCACCCCCGACACGCGCAGCATCCACGTCCGCGATGTTGACCTCGGCGACCAGCGCGCAACGGCCTGACTATTGCGCAATCCGCCGGACATGCGGCACTTTGGGGGGATGTTCCATGTAGAACAGATGGCTAGCGCGCCGCGCGGCCCATCGCGCTGACGCCATCGACAAAATCCCGATGGTTCGCGCACCGCGGCACCTTGTTCTGCCCGCCCAATTTCCCGCGTGAGGCCATCCACTGGTGAAACGTCCCCAGCGGGACGACCGTCGCCGTCGGCGGCTGCATCCCCAGCGCGCCCGTCCGCTTGATCCCATAATCCACACTGCCGGCCATCAGGCCCTTGTCATATGCGTCGGCGAATCGTTCCAGCATCGGGCCAGCCGGCACCGTCGCCATCTCGACAACCACCTCGTGCCCGGCGCGCGTCGACTCGGTCGGATATACCGGTCCGGCGGTGAACTCGCCGATTTCCAGACCCGTGGCGGCGGCAGCCGCGGCGGCGGCGTTTTCGACATTTTCGACAATCAGGTTCTCGCCGAAGGCGTTGATGAAGTGGCGATGCCGCCCGACGATCCGCAGGCGCGAAGGCCCATCGCCATAACCGCGATCACCGCCGCGGATCGATTCCGGCGCGGCACAGATCGTGTCAAACTCCACGACATCGCCGATGACATATCGCCACAAACCGGCGCAGGTGCTCATCGTCACGACATACTTCTGGCCCTTCTCCACCTCGTGCGCCATGAACGCGCGGGGGTTGGGGGAGTCGATCTCCTCCAGCGGCACAAACTCGTAGAAGTTCCACACGTCACTGCACAGGCGCAGGCCCGGATCGGCGCGCGTGTCCTGCAGGGCGATGAACCCTTCGCTGGCGGGGTAGAGCTCCAGGCGATAGGGCACGTCGGTCTTTGGATCGCCGCTCCAGGCCTTGGCAACGCGCGGCTGGAAGGGGGTGTACTTCACGCCGCCGTGCACGAAGAGCGTCCAGTTCGGCCAGACGTCGCGGATGCAGTCGGCCTTGCGCCCGCGGCTGCGGGCCAGTTCCAAGACCTTCTCCAGCAGCACCAGGCCCCAACTGGCCATGCCGGAGATCATGCGGACGTCCTGATCGATGCACGCTTCGGCGATGGCCTGGATCTTCGACGGCCAGTGGCTCATCAGGGCGATCTGCTTGCCGGGGAGATAGATCTGCGTCAGTGGCCAGCGGATCAGCGGGGTGACGATGGCCGAGAGGTCGCCGGTTTTGATGCCGTGCGCGTTGGTCTCCATGTCTGTCGAGCCACCGAGAAAGACGCACTTGCCGGTCATGATGCCAGGCA